>JACQMZ010000035.1 GCA_016203345.1 Candidatus Woesearchaeota archaeon
ATTTTGTGCACTTTGGTAGTATAGCAAATCTCACAAAATCCTCCATTATTAATGAGATTTGCTTTAAGACCCAAAATGTGAATTTCCCTGAGTGAGCGCTCAGAGCGCGAACTCGGGAAATTCGTGTCCTCGAAAACCCCTCAGAGGAGCAGCCGATAACAGAACCTAAACACGTACCGTTATTCTTTGATGAGTCCGTACCCAATCAGCCGCCAGCGTTGTCCGACATTTCTGGATATGGTTACGCGCGCTCCTGGATCAGCGCACACAGGCCGCTTGAGAGTGCACGTCACAATCTTTTTCGCCAGATCTCGTACAATGCCGACTGTTGCCGCGGAATTCACGTTAAGCATGAGAATCTCTCCTATTTTTATTGGTTCAACTACGAGCTTGTCCTTTGCTCCCACGACGCGTTCAAGAAGATTGGGTTCCAGCTTGAGCGTGTACCATACGTTTGGCAGTTTGCCTGGGCGTGAGACGACTGCGCCGACGAGCTTGTCGCTTTTCACGATATTCGGGTCCAGTTGGGTGAGCATGGCGGCAGTGCCTCCCGGCCGAATCGCTTGAACATCAGCTCCGCCGCTCATGAGGCTGACGATTGTGGTGCGCAGGGGTTTCCACACTTTTTGGTTTTTTTCCTCAACTTCATAACCTGGAAGAATTTCAATGGCGTCGCCAGCGCGCAGCACGCCTTGTTTGAGGGTGCCTCCGATGACTCCTCCCTGCATGTCTTTTGGCAGCCGTCCTGGCTTGTTGATGTCAAAGCTTCGAGCAATGTAAAAAACAGGTTTGGCTTCAGGGTTTTGCGGAGGCCGCTTAAATTTCTCTGTGATGTGCTGCAGAAGGATGTCGATGTTGATGCCGTGAAAGGCGCTGATGGGGATGATGGGTGCGTTTTCAAATGCTGTGCCATTCAGGAATGTTTTGATGTCGTCATGGTTTTTTTTCGCTTGTTCTTCAGTGACGATGTCGATTTTGTTTTGTAAAACAATGAGGTTTTTGATGCCCATGATTTCCAGCGCGGTGACGTGCTCGCTCGTTTGCGGCTGCGGGCATTTCTCATTTGCCGCGACCAACAGCAGTGCGCCGTCCATGATGTTTGCCCCGCAGAGCATGGTTGCCATGAGGCTCTCGTGCCCTGGAGCGTCGACGAGGCTTATTTTGAACGCTTGGGCAATTGGCTTTTTGCACGCGGCGCAGACTGGCTGGGTGCTGTACGCGTCTGCCCCAGTGCACGTTGTGCACTTGTAGATGGAAACGTCTGCATATCCAAGGCGGATGGTGATGCCTCGCTTGATTTCTTCCGAATGCGTGTCAGTCCATTTGCCGGAAAGCGTTTTCACAAGCGTAGTTTTTCCGTGGTCAACATGGCCGACCATGCCGATATTGAGTTCAGGCTGACTGGCGAACACTGCAGGATCGACAGGCTCCTGCGGCTTTTCGGCTTTGTGTTCTTCCTCTGCTTTCTTTTTCGCCATCATCGCGGATAACAAGAAGACGGTTTATAAATATTGGGTTAAAGCCTGTGATCCAGCAATAATTCTTCTGAGTTCTGCGAGCTTTTCATCCAGCATTGTTTGTGTCTTGGCTTCAACGACTAGTCTCAGCACAGGATCATTTTGGGATGGCCTGGCGTTAAACCACCAGTCGGTGAAATCCAGTGTGATGCCGTCGAGCGTGTCAACTCGCGCGCCGGGATAGTGGTCTTTCAACAATTTCATCATTTTCTCTCTATCTTCAACGTCAAAATTAATCTCTCCAGAGTGTGCGTACACGGCAAATGGTTTTGCCAGTTCTGAAAGTGGTTTGTTTTCTTGCGACAGGAGACTGAGGATCAGGAGCAAGGTGATGTCTGCGCTTTCCGCGTACTGGTTGTCACGGATGAAAAAGTGGCCGCTTAGTTCGCCGCCTATGATCGCGTTGTGTTTTTTCATGAGCGGCTTGATGAGTGCATGGCCGACAGGGGTGCGCATGGCTTTACCGCCGTGTTTTTGTATTGTTTCCGGCACTGTTCGTGTGGAGCGAAGGTCGTACAGTATAGTTGCGTTTTTTTGCCGTTTGAGAAACTCCAATGCAAGAAGTCCAAGAATTTTGTCACCTGTTATGATCTTTCCGTTTTCATCTACAAAGAGGATGCGGTCGCAGTCCGCGTCATACGCGGCGCCTAAGTGCGCACGGTGCTTCTTGACGGCAGCTTGGAGATCTTTGAGATTTTCAGGCTTGATGGGGTTTGCTTCGTGGTTTGGAAATCGTCCATCTGGTTTGAAAAACAGCGGAATCAGCGTGCACGGGATATGTTTGAATATTTCTGTGCATGCCAAACCACCCATGCCATTGCCTGCGTCAGCGACTACAGTGTACGGCTTGAGCGGGGTGGTTATGAACGAAAGGCAGTGTGTTACGTAGTCTGCCAGTATGTCGACTTTCCGCGTAGTGCCTTTGCTGATCGGCGTTGGAAAATGACCTGCTTCCACAATCTTCTTGATGTCCAGGAGTCCTGTGGCTGTTCCTACAGGTTGGGCTCCTTGTCTGCAGAATTTTATGCCATTAAATTCTTTCGGCATGTGAGAAGCAGTGATCATTGCAGCAGGGCCGTTCTTGCTGACATGGTAGAGCATGGGCGTGCTGCAAAGTCCGATGTCGATGACATTCGCGCCTTGGTCGGTGAGTCCTTTGACCATGGCTGTGAAGAGGGTGGGCGAGCTTAGTCTGCAGTCTTGGCCGACACGGACTTCTTTGCACTTGGCATACAGCACGAAAGCTCGTGCGATTTCATACACGTTTTTCTCGTTGAGATCATCAGGCACTTTTCCTCTGATATCATATGTTCGAAAGATTTCCATCTTACTGCACCGTCACGCTTTTCGCCAAATTTCTTGGTTTGTCCGGGTCGCACCCTCTGAGAATCGCAAGATGGTATGCCAGGAGCTGAAGTGGGATGCAGAGGAGAAGTGCCAGGCCGTCTGGAACGTGGGGAATCTCAATGTAATGATCAAAGACAGGATTTGGCTGGGAATCTATGCCGATGATGACTCCCTTTCTGCTTTTGATTTCCATGGCGTTGGAAAGGATGCGTGTGCGTGTTTCTGGCGTGACAAGCGCAAGTGTGGGCACTCCCTCCCTGATGAGCGCCAGTGTGCCGTGTTTGAGTTCGCCGCCGGCAAATCCCTCTGCGTGGATGTAACTCACTTCCTTGATTTTAAGCGCGCCTTCAAGAGCGCACGCGTACGCGTAGTCTCTGCCGATAACGAAATAGTCTGTTGTGCTGTACGTTTGTTCGGCGATGCGTTTGATGATAGAGGCTTGAGTGAGGAGAACGTGCTGAATGTGAGCGGCAAGCGTGTTAAGTGTCATGTGCGCTTTGGTGAAATTGCCTTGTATGGTGTTGGCGAGCAAGTAGAGTAGCGCTACTTGTGCAGTGTATGTTTTCGTGGCAAGCACGCATCGTTCAGTGCCTGCGCGGATGTAGAGCGTGTGGTCTGCGAGGCGCGTGAGGCTTGTGCCTGGCACGTTGACCAGTGCCAGAACGGTTGCTTTTTTTTCCTTCGCGTGCCTGACTGCTTCCAGGACGTCTGCTGTTTCTCCTGATTGTGAGAGTGCAATAAGGAGTGTGGCGTCGTCAAAGAATGGCGTGTAGCGGGTATGTTCTGAGCTGAGGAAGCATGTGGCGTTGATGTGTGCGACTGTTGAGAAGATGTTGCTGGCGGCCATTCCTGCATGGTAGCTGGTTCCGCACCCGGTAAAGTAGACGTGTTTCGCCGAGGTGATTGCGCGGGCCAGGAGTTCGAATCTGTCTGCTGGCTGGTCTATGGTGCGGAGGAGTACTCTTGGCTGTTCAAGAATTTCCTTGAGCATATAGTGCTGAATGCTGGGGTCTTCTTCGTCATCGACGTCAACTTCCATGGCGTGGTAGGGGATTTCGACTTGCGCGGCAGAGTCCAGCGAGTACAGGAGAACAGTTGAGGTGATAAAGCCATAATGATAGTCTGGAAGAATGATCACGTTGTTCGTGTACTTGGCAAAAGCGGAAACGTCACTGGCAACAAAGTGCTCATTGCCGCCTTTGCCGATGACAAGAGGGCTTCCTGCTTTGGCGAATGCGATTTCGTCGTAGTCTTCGTGTAAAACGATGAGGGCGTAGCTGCCGTGAAGGTGCTGTAGCGCTGTTCTGATCGCGTCATGGTAGGCATATCCCTTTGACAGGTAGAGCTGAATGAGGTTTGGGATGACTTCAGTGTCAGTGCCGCTGGAAAACGTGAATCCCTCGTGGGAAAGGAGGGATTTGAGATCTTCCCAGTTGTCAATGATGCCGTTGTGGATGACTGCGATTTTTCCGTCGTTGGACAGTTGCGGATGCGCGTTCGTTGTTGTGACTGCACCGTGTGTTGCCCAGCGCGTGTGCCCCACTGCAAGGTTTGTTCTAGTGAGGGGCAAATCTTCTGGCCTGAAATCGCTGACAGCGCCCACTTGTTTGAACACGACAAGCTTATTGACTGCGAGGATGGCTATGCCAAAACTGTCATAACCCCGATATTCGAGTTTCTTGAGACCGTGAAGAACAACAGAGGTCGCGTCCTTGCCGCCGCGATACCCGATAATGCCGCACATGATGACCAAACTTCGACTGGACATATAAAAGACTTATGAATACAAAATCTCGACTTCGGCGACTTTGTCGCCTCAGTCAGAGATTTTGTGACAAACAATTTTTAAATGAGTAATTCTTGTGTGTGCGCATGTGGTTTTTGGCGATCTTTGTTGTGATGGCAAGCGCAGGATATGCAGAATGCCGCGAACTGCCATCCGTGATCAATGAGAGCATGACTCTTTGTTCGGAGACGTATGATGTTACTGAAGGAGTTGTCATGTCCGCAGATAACGTCGTCCTGGATTGCGGGACAGCTATCCTGCGAAACACGCGGCAGGGTCGCGGGATTGTTGCGGAAAACAGAAAAAGCATAACGATTCAAAATTGCAACCTGGTGATGTTTGCGACAGGAATATATTTTCGAAACGTGTCCCGCGCGATGGTGACCAGAACTAATTTTGTCAAGAATGACATTGCGATGATGCTGGAGGACTCGTACGAGAACTGGATTGCCGGCAACACGGACAAGAGTTTGCAGACGCCAGTGGTTATCGTGCAGGGAAAATTCAACACGTTTCAGTTTGACAATAAGCGCGTGGAAGGCTCCTTGTGTGACGGCAACGTGTGCAACAGCCAGGACACGTTGAATCCATGCGTGAGTTTTGATGGGTATTGCAGTTCGGTGTGTAGCGCTGCGTCTGACGAGGATTGCAAGATTCCTGTGGCAGTGTCTGGAAAAACAGTGACTGAAGTGAAAGTCGATGCAGGTGAGTCCAAAAGATTAGCTGCTGCTGTGGAAAACATTCAGAAAATCGAGGAGTCTATACGAAATGAGCTTCCTCAGCAGGCATCTGTGACGCCTGTGCAGAGGAATGTGTCAGTTATTCCGATGATAATTATTGCTGCCGTTCTGGTCGGCTTCTCAGTTTTGGTTGTAATGAAGAATAAGGGTGCAGAAGATCAAGAGTGCAAACCACAACAGCCTGTTAAACCAAGCGTGGTGAAGCCCGTAGTAGTTTCGCCAGCGCTTGCACCGTCACTTGTCAAGAATTTGCCGAAGTCAAAATAGCAATTGTCAAAAGAGGGTTTCATGAAAAATGTTATGCTTATGGTCATTTTACTTTTAGCTGGCGCAGTTTCCGCCCAGTGCGAGAAGGCGGCAAGCGGGATGGCGATTGATCACTCGCTGAAACTTTGTTCGCAAAACTACGTGTTTGAGGAAGGCTTGAAGGTGATTGCGGACAACGTGGTCGTGGACTGCAGCGGAGCAGTCATTCAGGGCATGCGCAAAAACGGCACGTTTTCCGGCGCTGGCATTACAGTGGCTGGACGGACGAATGTGACGCTAAACAAGTGCCATTTGGTGAATTGGAATCAGGGCATTAACATAGCAGACAGCGTAGTTGTGAGCGTGGCGAAGGCACACCTTATTCGTAATAGCATGGGGATTCGGCTGGCAAACTCGGCAGGCGTTAGAGTGCAGGATTCAAACGATATTAGCATCGAGCGGACTGTGCGTGCGGTGAACTCATCTGGAAACTGGCTGCAGTTTGAGAACAAGAAGTTGGTGGGAGAAGAATGTTTGATGAATGTGTGCAACGCAGAAAATGGTCAGCCGTTTGTAAATCTTGATCTTGGCGTTTTTGAGCAGGTGCTGATCGCCGTGATTAATGGATGGCTCTTGTAATAGTAAAGTGCAGAAATTATCGAAATCAAATGGAAACGAGTTGTCAAAACATGTTGGAAAATGTTTTCATAAAGATCTGTCCCAAGCGCCCCCTTAGGCTGGCTATTCCGCGAGCACGGCCGTAGTTGTTGAAGTTGTCGTTGGAGTTGACGTTGTTGATGTTGTCGTCAAGACCAGCCGGCCGGAAGACAACATAATGATCCAAATCAACACCTGCAAGATCATTTTCAGTCAATGACCAATCATAACCAGCCGATCTGTATTTCTTACGCAGCCAACCTGCATACTCTTCCGCAATTGTCCCCACTACAGGTTTGAAATGCCTGCCCAATTGCGAACCACTTTTGATGCTCGTACGTCTAATTCAAGAGCATTTTCTTCAGGAACGTCAAGAATACGCTCATCACTCCTTAGTGAATACGTACATGAACGTGAGAATCTGCACGAACTTTCAATCGATCGATTTCTTTTCGAAAGTGTAGCGAGTGGCCTTTCCTTTGCCTATTTTGCAGACAATGCCTTCTTTGACAAGCCCTGCAAGATCAGCGATAGCAGTTGGCTTGCTGATATTGTAGAGTTCTACGTACTTGTTTGCTGTTATGACTTTGTGCTCCTTGATGTAGCCAATTGCTCGTTGTTGTCTTTCGTTCAGACCTCCTTTTACTGTGGGAAATTTATTATAAAACGTGAGTTTGAATATAGTGCCAAGATCTTCTGGACGCGGATCAGGCAGTCCTGCGTTTCTCATCGCGTTAAACATTCGTGGGAATCCAGTTCCAAGACCCTCAACAACGTTTACATCGCTTAGTAAGCGGTAGAGGGTCGGATTTCGGGGTATTCCAAGACCGAGAAAAGGCAAATCTTGAACTTTGAGTTCTCGGGGTAATGCTCCGGGATTCGCGATTTCGATACGGTCATCAAAAATGTTGACCTGAATAGCTGCGGGAGAATAATAATCTCTGTGGACAATTGCGTTGATCACGGCTTCTCTCAACGCTATGAGGGGGTATTCGGGTATTTCTTCGCGTTCAAGCTTTTCTATTTTGTATGCAGTCTTTATGTTTTTAGTTATGAACTGCAGGCTCTGGTTAATATTTTCAATCAAGGTTCCTGAGAGAGTTATTGTGGCGATGATGTTCGCAGCAATCGTTCCTTTGAAACACGCCGGTTTGACCTGGTGTTGCGGTATGAATTTTGTGGGTTCCTTTGCGAAGAGCAATACTGCAGACTTCTTGAGATGAAACTCTCCATTCACGACTGCAACCCGAAGCGTGCAAAGAATCGACTGTAACTTTCCCTCTTCAAAGGGGATTGCAGGGTTGCGTTTAGCAATGTATTGCTTGATCTTTTCAACGTCCAAGTCTGCCAGGTTTGCTTCGCTTAGTTCATCTTCGAAGCATAGAACTTGTTTTTTCTTGAGGAAGTCTTCAATTGCAGGCCCTGCAATCTTGTGGTCGGTTGTGCCAACACGCACGTATATCTCGTTCTTGTAATAGCAAACACCGCTACCTATCTTTGGGACTTTAACAACAAGAACCTTACCATTCTCGGTATTTACCGGCAGGATTGAGCATACCGGAGGAGGGTTGCATTCTTGTTGGGAGTGGTAGATGTGTTGCTGAATCTCATCGAGCTTCTGAGACGGCACACCAATGATGGCACCATTGTCTTCTGCCCCAATAAGCAACAGACCGCCGCTGGTATTCGCGAATGCACAAATGGTTTTACCAACGTCTTTGCTTGCTGTTCTTTTAAATTCAGTTGTTTGTGTTTCTCCTGCCTTTACGATTTCAAGCACTTGTTTCTCGTCCATAAAACACTCAATCTTTAAGAATTTAACGATTGCTTTATTTAAACTTTACGATTTTGTGGGATCAATCGCGTGGCTTCTACACGCC
>JACQMZ010000032.1 GCA_016203345.1 Candidatus Woesearchaeota archaeon
GGACGGGACACCATCATGGTGGTTTTTGAGACGCTCAGAAATTTTCACTAATTGAATATAACGAATGAAAATTTCTGACGTTCCCGAGTTCGCGCTCTGTGCGCTCACTCAGGGAAATTCACATTCTGAGTGGATCGTTTATTTTCTGGAGCGAACAGTAGCGAGTTTTTTAAACTGTCACCTGCATACACGAGCATGCTTGATCGACACACTACTCAGGCCTTGGGAGAATTCATTCGTGAGCGTGCCACGCAGGACTCTTGCGCGGCGTCAATGTTTCAAGAGCACGAGTTAGCAGTACAAGAACGATTTCAGACCGCACGCCGCACTGTACAATGGAGTGAAAGAATTCATGATGCTGAAGTCCTCTTGGCGGAATCGACAAAACCCGGCCGAACACCAGCGTATACTCCGGAAGGGCTTGCGGAAGAAATTCTTCGCAAACAAGTGGTGGAAACACATCATGCAGAGCACGTGGCAGAACTCCAGGGACTCGCCGCAGTTCATGATGCAGTCATCAGATACAAAGTACAGAACAGCGGCCTCGCGGACATTCTCAAGCAAGAAGGAGCGCGAGGCAACAAGCTTGTTGTGGTGGAACTCTCTGCCCGCATATCTCCTGCTCTGACGTTTGCAGGATCATCCAACTACCTGACTGCAGTGCTCATTCCATATGGCCGCGAAGCCCGCATTGCGTTAGGAGAAAATTTCGCTGAATCAAGTCAATTCGTTTCACAGTCCACTGCCATTGCCAGTGCTGAGAATGCATCCAGAAGATTCCAAACACGAAGAGTGCTTGCCGAGACTTCAGCTGCTCCCCGACCAGAAATTGTGAAATCTGGCCGCAAGCCTGAAGTGTACGTGTGCACTCTTGTGAATGATGTCGCCCAGACTCCTGACGTCTCGCATCACGTGATTGATACGCTGTTCCGCGAAAAGTTTGATTGCGTCGTTCGCGAAATCATGTATTCCAGCTTAAAGAAACTGTACGGTGTCGCGTGAATGTTTCTCGCTATGAATTGGAGCGCTTACTGCGACTGCGGCAGGCGCATGATTCATGCCAGAGAACTGAGCCAGTTCTGAAAGTGACGACGGAACCACTGCGATCGAAGGATGGTGTAGACAGCGTCTGTGTTGCATTTGGCTCGTTTGATCCTCCCACGATGGCACACGTGGCAATTATGCAACGCGCGCGTGAGGCACTTCACACAGAAGAAATTCTTGCCATCGAATCAACACGGCACGTGGACAAGAAAGTAGACGTGCGTCAACATTCAACCCTGTATGACCGCGCCTATATGATGGAGGCATGCGCAGAAACGGTGACAAACCTTGCGGTGGCAATGACAAATGTTGGGTTGTTCGTTGATCTCCTACCACAAGTAAATGCAGTGTACAAGCACGCAGATGTATCTTTTGTGATGGGAGTAGACGTGCTTGAAAAGCTCGCAGATACCAAATATTACACATCTGCGGATGAGCGCGACTCTGCGCTAAAATTATTGTGCACTCACAGAATAGCGGTAAGCGACAGGGACGTCGGCACGGTGGAAACTGTGAATGACGTGGTAGCACGTGTGCCAGCACTCCAACCACACGCAGACTCTTTTGTCCGCGTTGAACAACCACGTTCTCTTCTCGGACTTAGCGCGACAACCGTGCGTTCCAATCGTCGACAAGGACTGTCCATCGCTGATATGGTTCCACCTGCAGTCGCTGACATTGTACAAAGGTGGGCGTTGTATGAGGATAATGACAGATATGCACGATTTGTTGCTGTTCGCGAAGAATATGCCACGAGCAAAAACGTGCACGACCTCGCCGCGCAGATACAGGCAATCTGATTACCGAAGCACGGGTGCAAGAAAGGTTTATAAACCTCTCACTAATCCTTGACGCATCCGATGACCTGATGACGGCAGAAGCCTGAACGAGGAAAGCTTTTTCGGATGGAGAATTATCATGGCAGCAAAGGACATTACTGGAAAAGTGCTTGAAGCTATCGAAGTCGCCCGCAGTACAGGCGGCAGTCTCAAGAAAGGAACAAATGAAGTAACAAAAAGCATCGAGCGCCAAACCGCAAAGCTCGTCGCGTACGCCGCAGACGTGCAGCCAAAAGAAATCGTCATGCACCTGCCACTGCTCGCAAAAGAGAAAGGCGTGCCGTGCGTTGAAGTCAAAAGCCGCGAAGAACTCGGCAACGCCGCAGGCATAACCGTATCAACAGCAGCTGTCGCCATCATCGCAGAAGGCGACGCGAAAGCAATTGTCAAAGAAATCAAAGACGAACTCGGAGCATAATCATGCCAGAAGCAAAACCCGCACCGCGCAGGCCGGTCATGAAGCGCGAAAAAAGAGAAGGAGAATCCACCGCGCCACAGGCAACAGGCACAGTCAGGTTCTCGCCGGCAACCCCTGCACGCGTTGAAGAAATCATCGGCCGCACAGGCGCACGAGGAGAAGCAGTCCAAGTCAGGTGCCGCGTGCTTGACGGACGAGACAAGGACAAAGTACTCCGCAGAAACGTCAAAGGACCAATCCAGAAAGATGACATACTCATGCTCAGAGAAACAGAATTCGAGGCACGACCCCTGAACAAAGCAGGTCGCGGAATGACATGACACGCTGCTCGTTCTGCAGGAAAGCCATCGAGCAGGGCACAGGCACCATGCTTGTTAAAAACGACGGCAAGATCCTCTTCTTCTGCTCGTCAAAATGCGACAAGAACCTGAACAAGCTGGGACGCGAGCCACGCCACACCCGGTGGACAGGCGCGTACGCCAAAGAAAAGCAGGAGTCCAAAAAATGATTGAGCGCACGCTCATCCTCATCAAGCCAGACGCAGTCCAGCGCGGAATCGCCGGAGAAATCCTTGCACGATTCGAGCGCACGGGCCTTAAAATTGTCGGCATCAAAATGGTCAAAGCAAGCCAGGAACTCGCAAAAAAACACTACACTGACGCACTCATACCAATCGTTGGCAACAAAACAAAAAAAGACTGGGATGCCGCAGGAATAAAACACACAGAAACGCCAGAACAAATCGGCACCATGATCGTGAACAGCATCAGGCAAATGCTGACCAACCACCCAGTCATCGCGCTGTGCCTTGAAGGCATCCAAGCAGTGGAAAACGTGCGAAAAATAGTCGGGTCCACTGGATGCAAAGACGCCCTTCCAGGCACAATCAGAGGAGATTACGGCCACGTCAGCCTCGGCTACGCGAGCATAAAAAAACGGGGCATTGCCAACCTCATCCACGCATCAGGCAACCCGCAAGAAGCACAACAGGAAATCACGCTCTGGTTTGCCCCGCACGAACTACAAACATACAAATCAGCACATGACGAACACATCCTCCACTTAAATGACTGGTGAAACATGGGAGAAGCAGAAACATCAACAGAACGAATGAAACTGTTGTCGCAAAAACAGGCGAATATCAGAAACATTGCGACCAGCGCACACATCCACCACGGAAAGTGCGTTGCGCCACATACACGATTGCTCTTAACCGATGGTTCTGTCATCTCTGCAGAACAACTTTACGAGCGAGCATCACACGTTGGCAAAAAAGCAAGAGACAACGCTGACGAAACTATCTATGACATTTCTGAACAGAACATTGAAGTTTTCTCCCTGAACAAGCAGACCGGCTCGATTGAGAAGAAAAACATCAGTCACGCTTGGAAGCTTGCAGGCGGAGAAGTAATTGCCGCCACACTCAGGAATGGTGCCAAGATCAGCACAACGCCAGAGCACAAATACATCGTGTTGCACGACATGGACTTTGTAGAAAAGGAAGCAAGCGAACTCAAACTCGGCGACCGCGTCGTGTGCGCAAGAAAGCTTGACTACAAGCACACTGCTAATCTTCAAAAAGAAATCCTGACACGTTTGCAGAACACTCCCTGTTATGTCACTCTTGCCAACGAATTCGGGAAAGATCTTAAGGATAAAATTCTTGAACACGGCACGAAAGTTATGTGCAGGAAATTAGGCATTGCTATAGCAACCAAATCATTTTATCACGGAGCCTGGCAGAACAGGTACGCGCTCAGCCACCTATTGAAACTAGCTCCTGTGTTTGACATATCCCTGCAGGAAGTGTATAGCAATATTGTCACGCTTTCGTTCAGGCCTGCAACAAAAAGCACAAAGGAAATGAGATTGCCCCGCGCCTTTGAAGACTTGTTTTATCTCACAGGCCTGTTTTTCGGTGATGGAAGCGCACACAAGTTTGTGGTCGGCAAACAGGAACTCAAAGACAAAGTACTTGAAATTTGCCAATCACTTGGAATACAGGCACGATACGTTCAAAACAAGCAAAGAACGCCAGAAATCCATACGAACGAGTGCCTGCACTATTTTCTTAACGCCATTTTTGGTTATCCTTTGAAAAACAAGAGCCATACGATCAGAATCAACGACTTGCTGTTCACTTCACCATCTGAAATGATTGCACAATTTGTGAAAGGGTATTTTGACACTGACGGATGCGTTGAACAATCCAGGCGAGCAATTTCTGTCAGCTCTGTCAGCAGAGGAATGTTGAAAGATCTTCAATTGCTGTTGTTACGGTTCGGATGCCAGGGCATTGTGCAAGACGACACCCTCTACATTTCAGGCCTCTCTGCAAAAAATTTCCTGGACAAGATCGGGTTTGGACTCTCTGGCAAGGCCCAACGAGCAAAAGAGCTGGTGTCAAGAGTACAAGGTAGCAACGTAGTCGACGTTATTCCACTCTCCAATGAAAAGCTCGTTGCTGTCAGAAAAGTACCGCAGGCAACAATCGATCACCACTACTACAAGTATGAGACGGGCATATTAACGCCAACAGTCAGCACAGTTCTGGAATTGAAACAACAGTTTGCAGACCATCAACTCAGCACCCACTGGTTTGACAAGCTCACGACAGGCGATCTTGCCTTCATTGAAGTGATTGCACTTGCAAGGGAAAATGAGCCCATAGTCTATGACTTCTCAGTTCCTGACCATCGAAATTTTATCGCAGAAGGAATGGTCATTCACAACACAGCATTCACAGACAATCTTCTCGCCGCAGCAGGCCTCATGTCAGAAAAAAACGCAGGAGACCTTGACACCGGCATGATGACGTGGCAACAC
>JACQMZ010000043.1 GCA_016203345.1 Candidatus Woesearchaeota archaeon
CTACGTCATTACCTTATCTTAACGTAGTCATATTGCTCCCGTAGTAATTTGCATAAGTAATTGAATTTTGCTGAACGACCGAGCGCAAGCGAGGGAGTTCGCAAAATTCGTACCCACAGAATAGCTAAACAGGTACAACAATGGAAAACTTTGAAAAAGTCGGCTTGGTCTACTTCTTGAAAAGTTCTCCATTCAATTTTTCAAGTACTTTCTGCCATATGCTCTGAAAAAGCTTCCGATGACGCCTGTAAGTCTGTTTTTGGCCTCGTCTGAGTTGAGGATGGCTTGTACTTCAGCGTGGGTGGTTGCGTTTGTGCCATCTTCGGCAATTTTATTGGTTATGCACGACAGCGCCACGCATTTCATTCCTCTGTTTCTCGCGACAATAACTTCAGGGACAGTGGACATGCCGACAGCGTCTGCGCCGAGTTTCATGAGCGCAAGGGACTCTCCGCTTGTTTCGTACGTAGGACCAGTAACTGCTGCATACACACCTAGATAAATCTTACAATAACTTTGCTCGCCTGCAGGGCAAAAGACTCGTGGCATGGTGGCGCGCCAAACCGCGGCTTCACGTTCAATTTCCAACGACATGAACTCGTTAAACAAAAGTTCAGTTAATTCTGGATCATAGCAATCGTTCATGGGTTGGAAGCGCGGGCATGGCTTGCCATCAACTTGCCTGAAATCGTGTTGTCTGCCCAGAAGTGCGTTTGGGAAGTACAGTCCGATGTGGGAGTTGATGACCATGATGCCTCCCACTTCATAGCGTTGATTGAGTCCTCCGGCAGCATTCGTGGCAAAATAGTGTGTGACGCCAAGTTCTGCCAGCACATGCACTGGAAACGTAACGTGCAACATTCCCGCATTGCAGGGAAGGTCAGCAACTTCGTAATAATGTTTGCGTCCTTGAAGTCCAATGACTGGCACGCCTTCCAGATGTCCTGCCCATAATATGCCTTCGTGTCCAGGAACTGTAGTGGTTGGAAAGCCTGGAATGTCGGCATAGGGGATTTTCACAGGATTAGTGATTTTTTGCGCCAACTGCCCAAGCCCTGATCCAAGTACGACGCCAAACACGGGCTTCAGAGCGCCTATTTTTTGCCTGATAGTTTCTGCCGCATGTTTCACGCGGCTCTCGTAATGCGCATGGAATTCAACAATTCTTTCAAGGTCGATCTGGTGAGAGTCTGTCATGGCCCGCGGTGTTGCACGCGAATTTATAAATGTTGTTGGGGTGTTCTATTAAACAGTATTCCACGGCAGTGTCGGATCGTGGAAGTAGTCTGATGCGCGCACTATTTGTTTATAGGTGTCGGTGTCGCGGAGTTTGAATCGTGTGATGGTGTCGTGAATGCTCAGTGGGATGTGTTGCTTTACCCATTCTTCGAGTTGGTGTTGTGGAAGTGTGGCCGTATTGTTTGTGGATACGTGGACGCCTACGTCGTCGCTGCCGATGGTGTAAATAAGGGCAACTCGCGCAAAGTCTGCAAATCGGTTCACGAGTTGGACAGCAATATGTCGCGCGAGGAATGTTCCGGTGGCTGATGGTTTGGTGGGGTCTTCTCCGCTGAACGAGTCTTCTAACACGCCATAGGTGGCAAACGCATCGCGGTATGGTTTTGCTTCTCTGCTTCCTTCATCTCCTTGCCATCCGCCTCCGTCGTTCCAGTCTCCTAAAGTGTTGATTTCAATGGTTGGATGATGGAAGTCTGCGCCAAATGTTTTCTCAAGGGTAGAAAGGTGTGCGCGGAGGATTACGGTGAGTTTGTCTCTGAGTTCTGCAACTGGCAGTGTTGGTTCGTGTTCCACCGCAATGGTGAGTGAGCGAATGCTGTCGAGATTTGCTCCGTCGTATAACGCGTGCGCGGCTATTTTTCCGTCTGCGCGCAAGCCCTGTAAGTGTGTAATTCCGCAGTCTGCGGCCAGGCCTGCAGGAACCTGTCCGTCCTGTTGGTAGATTGCGTCGATGATGTCGCGAATGTTTACGGCGAGGAATCGTTCCCATGGCAGGTGATATGGTGTGTGCTTGTACGCTACTGCGATTGCCGTGCCAGAATCTCCTGCGGCTGTGTTGTGCGCAAGTGGGGCGGCTTGTGGTTTGAAGGCAAAGGTGAAGTTGAAGTCCTGCGGAGCAAGTGTTGTTTTGTGAATTTTATTGTACTGGTCGGATATCACTCTGGAAAGGTCTGTCTGGAGACCTTCGTGCAGAAGCGTATCTGTTATTTCGCCAGACACTCTGATACTTGGCCTGTCTTGATAACTTCCAGTGACGCGCACGTCAAACCGTGACAGTGGGTTGATGGTGAGAAAGTGGGCGCTGATGAGGTTTGCAATGCCTGTCTCGAGCTCGTCTGGTTTTCCGCGTCTGCCTGCTTCAAATGCATGAAGGATTTTTTCTGTCATGCCACTGCGGCACATGCAAGCCTTCAAAAATATTCGTGACAGTTTCAGTCGGAAAAGAATAAAAGGATACATTTACAAATTGAGTTCTTTCAGAATCTTTGCAAATTCTTTTTTCTCAAATGTTTTCTTGTATTCCTTGGTTTTCTCAATCATTTTAACGCGGTTAACAGTTATGCCTTTGAGAATTTTCGCGTAATTCATTACGAACTGCACGAACTGGCTGACGTTCTTCGGATCATTTGTGTGGTGCGCCCGTTCGAAGTCTATCATGCCGATTTTTTTGCCGTTGATGAGCACGTGTTTCCAGGGGCGGTGCATTTCTTCTTTTGATATGTTGAGTTTGTCCATCTGGTAGCACCAGTCAAATACTTTTTGCAGCAGCCATTTGACTTCTTGTGGTGTTGCAATCTTAATCCAGTCTTTGAGGAATTGTCCGGATACGTATTCAGTTATGAAATAGTCTTTTCCCTGCGAGAGCACGCGTGCCGAAAGTTTTTTGGCAGACAACAGTTTCAACATTTTAACTTCTCGGGGGATTGGGTTTGCTGTCGAGTCAGGCCGTTTTACTTTTACCACCACCTGTTTCCTTCCTAACCTCGCTTTGTATACGAGTTTTCGTGTTCCTCGTGCAAGGAAGGTGAGATGTTGCACGCCTTTGTTGTCCAGCGCCCGTGCAACGGCGGATTTCTGGATAAGGTACACGTACAGTTTTTCGTAAAACAGGTTTATGGTGTTGAGAAGCTTGAACATAAGCAGGTTTTTCGTGATGATGGCGTCAACTTTTTCCTTGTTTGTCAGCGAGGAAAACACGATAAGCATCCGTCCGTTGGGCGCGAGGTAATCATTGACTGCGTTGAGTGCTCGTTCAAGTGTTTCCCATCCGTGTTTTCCGCCATGGAGCGCAACGTCTTTCACGCCGTGGTCTGCGGGAAGGTATGGCGGGTTGAAAATAATGGTGTCAAACTGTTTGATCCTGCACTTTTTGACTGGCTCAAAGAGGTCTCCGGTGAAGAATTCTATTTTGTGGTTGACGTGCGAGTGTTTCTTGGCGTATGCAATGGCCTCCGGATTTAAGTCAATGGCAGCCACATGGGTGACGGTTTTTTTGTTTGCCGCTTCCCGTGCTTGGATGCCTGTTCCTGTGCCGAGGTCAAGAACATTGCCGCGCGCGTATTTTCTCACTTGATGCGCAAGCAGGTACGAATCTTCACGTGGCTCGTAGGCCGTAGTCATGTCTCCTCTGGTTTATCCCTGAATTTTCCTGAATGAGGACGCGAAGCGTCCGAATTCGGAAAATTCTCGTCGATGCGTTTCGCATATTCTTGCACTCGTTCCACAATGGAGCCAAGCAGAACTTTGAGTGTTTTCTCGTTCAGTACTTCAGACAGAGTGAGTTTTTCAGTGAAGTGGTAACTGCCGGTTGTTCTGTCGATGAGGTGCAGTTGCTGGAGCCGTCGGAGTTGTCTGCGGATGTTTGCGCTGGTGACGCCCAGCATAGGGAGGATGTGTTTTTTGCGTTCCTCTTTGACTGCCGTTTCTATTTCAGAAGCAGTTAACCTGTGATTTTTCAGGAGCGTGTGGAGGACGTCAACGACAACGTCTCTGCTGTCTCCAGGTTGCAGGACGCCGACGCTGAGACAAAATTTTTTGACAAGGGGTCTGCCTTCGAGTCTGAAGGGTTTTTCGTATCGTCGGAGAGTGATGTGCTCGAGAGGGGTTTCTCTCATTACTGTGCGTTGTTTATCAGTCATGTTACCACACTTCAATGATCCATGCCCAGAGAGCGTGTCCAAAGCTTGCGACTTGGTAGCTGAGTCTGATGCCGATGCTTTCGTTGAACGCAATGGGTTGGATGGGCTCGAATTTTTTAAGAGGGATAATTGTTTCGTTGGCAGGTGGAACGACTGGCAGGGGAATTGGTGCAGGATGCGTGCTTGGGGTTGGCTCGGTTGATGTCTGATTGGTTGGTGGAGGTATTGGCACGCACGTGCAGTTCGTGCACGTTGCTTGTGTGCAGTCTTTGTCTTGTTCGCAGGCTTCGCCGTCGTCCAGTTTTTTATTGCCGCATTCTGCTGTGGCTTTTTTGTAGGGTGCGCACGTGCATGTTTTGCTGCAGAGTCCTGGCCAGTTGTCTTTGTCAATGCAGATGGAGTCTGGCGGGTCGCACTCTTCTGGTTTGTTGAGTTTTTTGTCTCCGCAAACGTCCGGAGCGGCTTGCGTGGACGTGATGGTGCAGTATGAGCTGCCTGCGACTGTCACGCATGTTCCTGCATGGTAGTCTTCACACTTGTAATCCACTGCTTGCGCTTTTCCGCTCTTGCAGTAGAATTCGCGGATATACGCTCCTCGTTCTGTTTTGCTGCCGTCTATGCTTGTGATGCAGTAATCTTTCGAACTGCTGGCGGCGACTGTTGCAGTTCCTGCCTTCTGGATGTAGTCTTTTGGCTCGTTGAGGTTTGTCGGTCCTCCGTCAGAGTCTGTGCAG
>JACQMZ010000010.1 GCA_016203345.1 Candidatus Woesearchaeota archaeon
AAATTCGTACTCACAGAATATCCAAACAAGTATGGAGAATGAGAAAAAAAAAGGAAAAATGTTGATGTGTTATTTTTATCGTCCGCCGCGTGCCATTTTGGCGCGGGAGACGTCGCCTTGTTTGTCAAGGAAGTACAGGTATCCGCCTTGCTTCTTGACGCCGACTTTTGCGACTTTCTCTGGCTTGCCTGCTTTGCCTTTTTTTCTTCCGCGTGCCATTTTGGCGCGGGAGACGTCTCCGGCTTTGTCAATGAAGTACAGGAAGCCTCCTTGTTTTTTGACTCCGACTTTTGCTACTTTTTCTGCCATTTCGATTCCTCCTTTTTGAGGACTGTTGCCCCCAAACCGTCGATGAAACTCACAATCACGTGCTGATTTATAAATTTTTCCGTCGAGCAGAATCGCGAATTCGCGCTTCCGGCGCTCATTCAGCGATTCTGTAAATTTTTTTATTTCTTGGGTGTCGTCGCTTGAACGTCTTTATCTTTGAGGTACCAGTCTGTCT
Source organism: Candidatus Woesearchaeota archaeon (assembly GCA_016203345.1). Classification (GTDB taxonomy): domain Archaea; phylum Nanobdellota; class Nanobdellia; order Woesearchaeales; family ARS49; genus JACQIC01. Next base: position 506 of record JACQMZ010000010.1, read on the forward strand.
TCAGCAGTTTTTTCAGCTTTTCCCCTTGCGCAATGCCGTCCTTGTAGATCTCAACGATTTCTTCGTCGGAGGGGGCAGGTATGTTCTCCACTTCTTTTGCTTTTTTCATCGCTTGTTCAGCTATGTCGTCGTCAGTCATAGAAACACAGGATGGTCGTTGTCTATAAAGTTTTTTCGAAAGAAAACCCAGAAATTCCAGAGCGAGCCGCCGCAGGCGGCGGAGCTCGGAATTTCTGATAAGCTATTTATACTCGCTGTTTGCAGTCGTTGTTGATGAAAGGGGTTGTCGTTTCTGGCGAGTTTGGGGACTTGTGTGTGCGTGAGAAGTCTGGGGAGCGGCTGGAGTTGGGTGAGTTGTTGGTGGCTGAGTCGGGTGGGCAGAGGTTTTTGTTGCAGGTGTGCCACTTGTTGTATGGGTCTCAGCTTGACCAGCAGCATTTGGAGCTGGTGTCTGGCTTGAAGCTGGAGGAGGACGCGGATATTGGCATTCAGGATGCGTCGTTGCGGTTGTACGTGTTGGGCAGGGTGGTGAGTTTGTTGGAGATTGAGGGTGGGTTGGCGCGTGCGCCGAAGTGTTTGCCTCCTTTTTTTTCGCTGGTGAGGTCGGTGGGCAGGGGCGACTTTGATTTTTTGCATGCTCCTCAGGATGGCTTGTCGTTGGGGTTCATGCGTTCTGGCTCGAAGACGTTGGATGTGCCTGTCGTGATTGATGGGAGGAGGATGTTGAGCCATCACGTGTTGGTGGCTGGCACGACTGGGCGTGGCAAGAGTGTGTTGATGAAGCATGTGTTGTGGAATCTGGTGGATCTTCCGTATGCAGGGGTTCTTGTTCTTGATCCGCATGATGAATATTTTGGGCGGTCTGGTGAAGGTCTTTCTGCGCATCCAAGCGCGCGTTCGCGCGTGGTGTATTACACGTCGCACGATCCGCCTCCGGGTGCGGTGTCGTTGCGCGTGAATGTGTCGTTGCTTCACCCGTCTCATTTTCAGGGGATTGTTGACTGGTCTGATGCCCAGCGGGAGGCGCTTCACGCCTATTATGGCGAGTGTGGTAGTGGTTGGGTGGAGGCGGTGGTGCGTGAGCGGCAGTTGCAGCATCAGAAGTTTGGCGAAGGGACGCTCGCAGTCATCAAGCGGAGGTTGTTGCAGGTGTTGTCGCTTGAAGTGAGTGGGGAGGAGGTGCGGTGCGCGGGGGCATTTTGTTTTGCAGGGGGAGAGTCGACTGTGCAGGATGTGTTGCGGCATTTGCACGAGGGAAGGATTGTGATTGTTGATACCAAGCACGTGAGTGGGCATCAGGAGTTGTTGATGGGAAGCATGATCGCAACAGAAGTGTTGAACGCGCGCAAGCGGCTTCCTGCGCATGAGTTGGAGCAGTTGCCGTTGGCATGTATTGTGTTGGAAGAGGCGCCGCGCGTTATTGGGCGTGATGTGTTGGAGCGGGGCGCGAATATTTTCGGGACGATTGCGCGTGAGGGCCGGAAGTTTCATGTGGGGATGATTGCGATTACGCAGTTGCCGAGCTTGATTCCCCGCGAGATTTTGGCGAACATGAATACCAAAATAATTTTGGGTACGGAACTGAAGCAGGAGCGTCAGGCGTTGATGGAGAGTGCCGCGCAGGATTTGAGCAGGTATGATCATTTGATTGCGGCGTTGGACAAGGGTGAGGCGTTGGTGAGTTCGACGTTTACCAAGTTTCCGACGCCGATCATGGTGCCGTTGCTTGACCTGAAAAGGCATGTGGTGGCAAAGCGTTTGTTTGAGGGTGTGAAAGTGTGACGAGGTTGAAAACAGGATGGTGAGCGAATGAAGTTTGCGCACATGGCTGATTGTCATTTGGGTGGCTGGCGTGATCCGCGGTTGCGGTTGGCGAACAGTGCGGCGTTTGAGTGGGTGATTCGGAAGTGTATTGGAGAGTGTGTTGATTTTGTGTTGATTGCGGGTGATTTGTTTAATTCTGCAGTGCCGAGTATTGAGAGTCTCCAGTGTGCGGTTCAGGGGCTGATGGACTTGAGGCGTGCAGGGATTCCTGTGTATGCGATTGCAGGCAGCCATGATTTTTCGCCGTCAGGCAGGACGATGTTTGACGTGTTGGAGACTGCAGGGTTGTTGACTAATGTTGCGATGGGTGCAGTCGAGAATGATAAACTGTGCTTGAAGTTTACGGTTGATCCGAAGACGAAGGTAAAGATTACTGGCATGGTGGGGCGAATTGGCGGGCTGGAGAAGGGGTATTATCATGATCTGGACGTGAGGCGTTTGGAAGAGGAGTCTGGCTGCAAGATATTCTTGTTTCACAGCGCTATTGAAGAGCTGAAGCCAAAGGGGATGGAGAAGATGGTTGGTATGGCGGGCTCGCTTCTGCCAAAGGGGTTTGATTATTATGCTGGTGGCCACGTTCACGTGACTGATCATGCGCAGCTTGAGGAGCGGCATAACATTGTGTTTCCAGGTCCGGTGTTTCCAAACAATTTTGCAGAGTTGGAGAAGCTGAAGCAGGGTTCATTTTGCGTGGTGGCTGATGGTGTGGTGCGGCACGTGCCTGTGGAAGTTCATCCGGTGAGGTCTGTGGTTGTGGATGCTGAGGGCAGGGAACCGCAGGCTGTCGAGGAGGAAGTAGTGGCCGCGGTGAAGGCGGTTGTTGCTGATAATGCGATTGTTACAGTTCGCGTGCAGGGGTGTTTGAAGAGCGGCAAGCCGTCTGGCCTGAACTGGCAGCGGCTGAATGGAGTGGCAGGTGGCGCGTTGGTGGTTTTGAAAAATACAAGCCAGCTTGTTTCAAGAGAGCTGAATGCAGTTCGTGTGCCGGCTGTCAGCGTTGAAGAAGTTGAGCATGCAGTGATCGCAGAGTACGTTCCGCAGGTATTGCTGACTTCGGATGACAAAGTCCTGGTGTCTGATTTGATGGGAGTGTTTCAGCAGGAGCGTCAGGAGGGTGAGCGTGTGGGCGATTTTGAGAACAGGGTGGTGTCACGCGCGGACAGCGTGCTTCGAGAGGGTCCTGTGTGATCGCTTGCGCTTTATTTTTCTGTATGACACAAACCCGATGACGATAACTGCCGCTACGATGACGAGAATTATTCTGTCGATGCCGATCACGAATTTGGCTATTTTTTCCATGTAGTGGCCGAAATAGTAGCCGACAAGCGTGAATGTTGGTACCATGATGATGATTGCGCTGGTGTCGATGAGGAAGAATTTTTTCCATTTCATGCCGACGCTGCCTGCCACGATGGGAAAGAGCACGCGGAGGACGCAGACAAATCTGCTGAAGAAGATTGTTTTTCCGCCGTGCTGGTGAAAATGTTTTTTCGCGAGCGCAAATTTTTCTGCTGGGATGAATCTTCGTATCCATCGCGTGTTGCGGCCCAGATAGTAGCCAAGGTTGTCGCTTGCCATGATTGCAATGAAGCTCACTGCCATGACGGGGAATAGCTCAAATACGTCAATGCTGGCGAGATACCCAAGCACAAGCAGGGACAGTTCTTCAGGAATGGGTATGCCAAATCCAGTGAGGATGAAAAAGAAGAAGATGGCAAGGTATGACACTGAGGACAGATACGTGATAAGACTGGTGACGGCTATCATGGTGTTTTTCTTTTGATGGTTCGTGGGAAGGGGATGGCGTCTCGGATGGTTTCGAGTTTGCACAGCCAGCGCACGACTCGTTCAATTCCCAGTCCAAATCCGCTGTGGGGGACGCTCCCGAATCGTCGCAGGTCAAGGTACCAGTTGTAGTGTTCGGTGTTTTCTCCTTGGGCAGTGATTTTTCTCTTGAGAATGTCAATGTTTTCTTCGCGTTGGCTGGAGCCGATGATTTCGCCGTATCCTTCTGGTGCGAGGATGTCGCAGCAGAGTACGACGTCCGGATTTTCCGGGTCGTCTTTCATGTAAAATGCTTTTATTTTTTTTGGGTATCGTGTCACGATCAAGGGTTTGTCGTAATGCTTCATGAGCTGTTCTTCCTCTTCTGTGCGCAGGTCTTTACCCCATGGTACTTCAATGCCGTCTTTCTTGAGGATCTGGAGTGCTTCGTCGTACGTGATGCGCGGGAATGGCGGCTGTATTTTTTTAAGGTCTGCAGGGTTTCTTCCCAACAGCTTGAGCTCTTCGGCACACGTGTCTGCCACTGTTTGCACGACGTGCGAGAGGAGCCCTTCCATGAATGTGAGCAGTTGTTCAAAATTCATCCATGCGGCTTCGCCTTCGCAGTGCCAGTATTCTGTGAGGTGGCGTGCGGTTTTGCTTGGTTCTGCGCGGAAGCTGGGTGTGATGGCGTAGACTTTGTCGAGCGAGAAAATAAGCGCTTCCAGATAAAGTTGGGCGCTTTGCGAGAGGTATGCTTCTTCGCCGAAATAGTCGAGTTTGAAGAGTGTGCTTCCTCCTTCGCAGCTGGAGCCTGTGATGATGGGTGGCGTGACTTCGATATATTTGTGTTGCGCGAAATACTCGCGAACTGCGGTGAGTATGGCCGCTTTGACTTTCCACACTGTCGTGAGTTCCCTGCTTCTGAGCCACAAGTGGCGCATGTCAAGGAGGAATTCTGTGCTTTGGTCTTTGGTGATCGGAAAGCGCTCGGCGAGCTGTACGATCTTCAGATTCTTCACTCCTAATTCATATCCTGTAGGCGCGCGCTTGTCCTCCCGCAGGTCTCCTTCAATCTCGACAGAGCTTTCGATTAAAATCTTTTCAGCTGCTGCCCATGTCTCGGGCGTTACTTTTTCTTTTTCGACAACGCATTGGATGATGTTCGTCCCGTCCCTGAGAACAATGAATTTGAGAACATTGCTTCCCCGTGTGCGGTACACCCAGCCTCTGAGAGAAACAGTGCCTTTGCCTGTGTTAACAGCATCTTGGATGGCGAGGAACATGGTTCTTTTGTAAGAGAGAGGATTTATAAATGTGTTTGTACCGCTTACTTTGTGAGAAAAATCCAATGAAACAAAAAATGCGGATTCATTATGATAAAGAGGCTGACTTTTTGGAGGTCATGTTTGGAGAGCCAAGTGAATCGTATTATGAAGATTTGGGTAATGATATTTTTGAGCGGCGGGATGAAAAAACTGGTCTGGTTAAGGGGTACGCTATTTTTAATGTGCAAAAATGCACAGCCAATAAAGACATAGGTGTCGAGATTCCAGTGGGATAGCACTACCTTTATTACGTGCTGCAGGTTTTTTGACCCGCCTTATGTTTGGTTAAAAAAAGAGGGGGATGTTTTGGTTCGTGATCTGGGGGATCCGGTGATGTTTTCGTTTGATTTTTCATATCATAAACCGACAGAGGTGTGGAAGCTGTCGCGAGGATTGCTCTTGGATCACGCGAATCATGAGAACGGGTTGTGGATGTCAGATTGTGAGGGTA
>JACQMZ010000033.1 GCA_016203345.1 Candidatus Woesearchaeota archaeon
ATGTTACAAAGCATATGTTTTAGTAATCATTTGGGGGAGTGAAGACCATGAGCATCCAAACAGAAAAATGCCCGGAATGTGGCTGTGCAGACTTCTTCGTCAACAAAAGGCGCGGCGAAGTAATTTGCAGGCAATGCAGTTGTGTTCTTGATGACAGCCTTGTGGATTTCGGAAGGGATTGGAGCATGGATGAGGACAGCGGTGACACGCAGTCTCGTGCAGGCGCTCCGTTTGATCCGCGTGTGGCAAACAACCTCATAACTGAAATTGGCAACAGCGCTGACTTCAGCCGGCTGGACAAAAGCACGAAGTTCCTGATGAACAGGATCAAGAAAAAGAACAGGTGGACCAGCTCGAGCTTGGAAGCCAACCTCAACTATGCGTTCAATCATTTGAAGACCGTTGCAAGCCATTTGCACGTCACTGAAGGCGTGGAAAAGGAAGCCGCAGGTATTTACAGGGCTGCTGCAGAGCGTGGCTTGACAAAAGCACGGGCTTCTGACAGTCTTGTGGCGGCCGCACTCTTTATTGCGTGCAAGCTTTTCGCTATTCCGAAGACCATGAAGGAAGTGTCTGAGTCAAGCAAAATTGATTTGAAGACTTTGGGCAAAAGCTACAAGTTGCTCTTGCGGGAGCTCAAGCTCAAAACCATGCCTACGAATCCGATGGATTACTTGGTGAAGTATGCGAGCAATCTGGCAATTGCCAACAAGACTCAGGTGACTGCCAGTAATCTTATCAAGAGCTATCATGCAATTGGCAAAACGTCTGGCAAGAATCCAACAAGTCTTGCGGCAGTGGCGTTGTACATTGCCAGCTTGCAGACCAAGGAAAAAATCACGCAAAAACGCATTTCTGAAGCGGCAGGCATTACCGAAACCACGCTCAGAAACAGGTGTGCTGAAATGCTTGAAGCCCTGAAAATCAGGCTTCCAAAAGGAAGGAGATGAAAATGAAGAAGATAATCGTAATAAAACAGACAACTGGCAAATCAAACAGTGGTTGCAGTTGTTTGGGCTGCGTGGGCTGTTTAGCATCTCTTGCTGGAATTGCGGGAATCGCAGTAGCTTCAGCAATAATGGGACCTGTAGATCTAGGAAGAACTGTTTACAATCAGCTGATAGGCGACACCCCATTACTTAAACGAGAAATAGTAAACTACTGCAGAAAAGATACAAACGAAGCATCCCTCGCCAATGAATTAGGTTATCATCTCTCAGAAGGCGAACAAATCAACCCACAAGATGTTGACATCAGCACATTATGGGATGCATCTGAAGAACACGCACCATCACTATACCAGCGATGGGTGTGGACGTCATTGGAAGACTAAAAGAGGAAAATCAAAATGTATCAAAAACCAACCAATAGCTATGAAGCGCTTCTCATCGTGTACGACCTTAACTTAGTTCCACATGATCGAGTCAGTGCTGATGAAGTGCATGCCGAAATGGCTGCATTGTTCAATGGCGACGGAGATAAAACTCTGGCTCAATTAGTCAGGGACGTGTCTGAAAGGCCGTCAATCGTAAACTTGCTGCGTTCGCCAAGCCATGTGGAAGATGGCGTTGTAGACTAATTGCATTACAGAATGATGCTCTTTAGTTCCTCAATCTTTTGAAAATCCTTGTCCTTGGTTACGAGAGTCATGTCGTTTTCAATCGCAAGGGTTGCGATGAGCAGGTCTGCGAGTGGAAGTGTGACCCCTTTTTTTTCATGGGCGTGTTTCAACTCTGAGAGAAGTTCCGCAGTTTTGTGTGACGTGTGCAATACGCTGAATTTGTGCAGGACGGCAATTGCTTGTTCTTTGTTAGCAGGTGTCCGTTGCCGCACGCCATAGTGAAATTCGAATTCAGTGATGAATGTTATTTTGGCAGGAAGGGGATGGAGTGTGGACAGTCGGTGCAGTTGGGTAATTGTGGACTGTTTTCTCTGTTCGATGTCTATAATGAGGGACGTGTCGAGCACGAGTGTCATGTGCGGAAACCGCAGTCTTGTCTGACAGCATGGACAACTTTCTCTAGTTCACGTGCTTCTTTCTCGCTCAGTATTTTTTCTCCTTCAAGTATTTCCTCCCAAAATGGTGATTTTCTTTTGTATTCCTGTATCAATGTTTTGAATAAAGTTCCCATTTTTACTTTATGTTGCGCGGCCAATCCCTTGAACTCTGCCCATGTGTCGTCACCAACGTTCTTGATGGTTTTTACTTCACTCATAGAAGTAATGAAGTATTACTAGTATTTAAGTATTACCACTTTACAACACTTATATCGCCGCACTCATATTCACCAGCACAGCCACAAGGTACACGAGTATGCTTCCTTTGAGGTGGAGTCTGTGGGTGACAAGGAGTTTTTTGGCGAGGGTGGTGCGTTTCCAGAGTTGTTTGTTGGACATCCACACCAGGAGTGCACTGCCGATAAGTACTATGGTTATTTTGATAGTTGCAGTTCCGGTGAATCCAAAGTTTTGGAGTAGGAATTGTCCGACTGGGTTTCCTTCTACTTTTCCGAGGTTTAGGAAGTAGTGGGTGGTGGCAAGGTCGAGGACGTTGAGCACATTGAGGGCTGTGAATTCTATCAGTGGCGATGTTTTCAGAAGGGCAACGCCAGCTACAAGGTGAAGGATGCCCAGCCAATACGTGAGTGTCAGGACTGTTTCGATGCTGAAGGACAAATGTTCTGGGATCAAGGGATGATATGATTTTTCAGTATCAACATAGACGCCCAGCCGTGCGTTGTTGAACAACGGCTCTTGATCCAAGAGCGCAGGGATGATGCTGCGAGCAGTGGTGGCAAGGACAGTGTCTCCTGGTGTTTTGCGTTGCAGGACTTCGACGAATTCTTGGGATGTTCTGGTTGGCACGTTGTCAATGGCAAGGATGATGTCGCCTGCAATGATTCCTGCGCGTTGGGCAGGGGCGTTCGTCATGAGCTCAACAACTCGGACGCCGTGACTTGTCCAGGCGGTTTGGTTCCATAGGTAAGTTAGTGCAAGACTGCTGATGAAGAGCAGGAGGCCAATCAGCAGGAGTTGAGTGCCAGGTCGCATGGACGCCTCCAACAGCAGCCATATTTAAACCTTTACCACTTAACAATAGAAACATTTATGAATGAACTCTTTCACGCTCTGGCATGAGCTGGGCGTATTTGACTTTACTGGTCGTGCTTCTGTCAAGCATGTTCACGACAGGATATGCGGTAGCGCTGCTTCAGCAGCAAGTGGATGGTGGAGTGGTTGAACAAGCCCAAAACCTTCGTTCCGGCTTGCTGGGCTCACCAGATGTTCCTTCGCCAAAGGACCGCGTCCCTGAAGACAGGATTCACGTGTTTCCTAATCAAGTATTGATCGACATTCGTGGCGCGCAGTGGAGCAAGTTTACTGACACGAATTCAATGGATCCAGTGATAGATCGCGAGGCAAACGCTCTTCAAATCGTGCCTGCCGCCCCTGAAGAAATTCAGGCCGGAGACATTATTTCTTACGAGTCAGATTACGGCACGATCATTCACCGCGTGATTGAAACCGGCAAAGACAAAGACGGTTGGTACGCGCGCGCAAAAGGCGACAACAACCCTTCCGCAGACCCGGACAAAATTCGGTTTGCGCAAATCAAACGGGTAGTGGTTGGAATAATTTATTGACGCGAAGCAGGTTGTATTATTTCAGATAGTCTTGCAACTTGACGTTCTGATAACTCACTCGGCCATCGCGTACCATTAAAATGCCTGTTTGTCCTAAGTCGAGTTGTCCAGAATTCCAATACAATTCATCAACGAGAGTTCCTTGCTGAACTGGTTTAACATTTGCGTCATGCGCCTTGTGTCCGCTTTCGTGGAAATGGCCGCTTACTGCTTTTGTAACGCCTAATTCGGCGTAAAGTTTTCTCAATTCTTGATTTCCCCTGTTTTCTCGCTTAAGAGTTAATCTATTTGCAGCAGCTATCAGTCGCACGTCCATATCGGAAACAGCTCCGTATTGTCTTCTAATCCTGTCTTCAATGACGATACCAGGAATTACGCTTCCGTCTGCCTGTACTCCAAAATAAGCACCATCAACCGCACCTTCAAGCGAGTCAAATTTTCTTGGAACATGGCAAACAGCAATAGTTTTTCCGCCGTCGGAAATGGTTTTCTTCAAATCATTCATATTCGCGTAGTGCAGTAATCCTCTAAATTTGCCTTGAGCCATGAGTGCTCGATGAGCGTCAGGGTTATACGGGACTAGTCCTTGCTCTATTGGTAAGTACAATCCTGACGGAATGTTTTCGTCGCTTCCTATTTGATATTCTCCGCCACACACAAAATCAGAACCTGGCAAGAACACTAAATGGTGGTCTCCGTTGTCAACTTTTGGAACGTCAAAAGTGCTCATGAGATTTGAATATTGCCTTTTGAAATGTTCTAGAACTGGCTGAAATGCTCCAATCGTTTCGTGGCTTCCAGGCTGAACATAGGACTCCAAGCCGCTCTTTCCAACAGCATCTAAAATAACTGCAACGTAGTCCTGGCTTGCTTGAAGTGTCCTTTGACGTTCCCCAATGTCACCATTTACTATTAGCTTCTCTGCTCCTAATTTTTTAAGAACATCTATCGTGAGCCCCACTATTCTCGGATCGCGATGAACGTCCGAAATGACACCATACCTTGTTTCTTTTACCATTTGGGTGTGCCTGTTGTGAGTAGTAGAATGTTTTTTGCTTATAAACATTAGTCCGATGCGGTCCATCAACCTGTCAAAGGCGCGGGCGGACCACCGGTGATCGCTCGGCTTCGCCTCGCTCAACACAGGTAGTCACAGAAGACGCAAACACAACATAAATTAGTTGCGTCTTCTGGGACTCATAGAAGTCAGTACTATTCATGTCATACATTCTACCGACTTCTATGAGCTTGCTCGCTTCGCTCGCCGCCCGCGCCTCTCGGAGACTTCGTCTCCTTCGCCTTGTGAACACACTGGTGGAAAATCAAGGTTTATATACCTCTCTCTATCCTTACTCTTTCATGAATCCTGAAGACTTGAAGAAGTGGGAAAAAGCAGGCAACGTGGCTGCGCAAGCGTTGGAGTTTGGCAGGTCTTTGATAAAGTCTGGTGCGGTCATTCGTGAAGTTTGCGACAAGGTTGACCAGAAAATTCTGGATCTTGGAGCCCGTCCTGCGTGGCCCACTCAGGTTGGCTTGAATCACGTGGCAGCGCACGAGACTCCTGATCCTGAAGACAACAAGCTCTTTTCAGATGAAGTGGTGTGTCTTGATGTAGGAGCGCATGTTGAGGGTTTTGTGGGGGATAACGCGTGCAGTGTTGATTTGTCTGGCAGGCATAAGGAATTGATTGCCGCGGCTGAGGCTGCGTTGAATGCAGCCATTAAGGCAGTGCGTGTGGGCGTGCAGACTGGTGAGTTAGGCAGGATTATTCAGGACCAGATTGTTGCGCACGGAGCTGTTCCTGTGCGGAACTTGTCAGGGCACGGTATTTCGCAGTGGGTGATTCATGACAAGCCGTCTGTTCCAAATTTCGCGTCTGGCGAGAAAACCGTAGTTCCTGACGGTCAGATTATTGCTATCGAACCGTTCGCATCTACAGGAGCAGGGATGGTAGTTGAGGCAGAGCGATCGAATTTATTTGCTGTGGTCAACCCTCGTCAGGTGCGGAGCCCTTTTGCGCGTGACGTGTTGAAGTTTTGTTTGGAAGAATACAACACTTTGCCTTTTACCACGCGGTGGCTGACGAAAAAGTTTGGCCAGGGCAGGACAAATCTGGCGTTGCGCGAGCTCTTGCAGGCAGGAGTTTTGCACTCATACCCGCCACTGGTTGATGCTTCAAAGGGAATGGTAACCGTCTTTGAGAAAACGCTGTTGGTTGGGGAGAAAGTGAAAGTGCTGACCACCGTAGATTAATGTCACAGTAGTAATTTCCACCGTAGTATATTGCCCAAACATTCATTTCACCCAAATTTTCCTGAACGAGCGAGGCGAAGCCGAGCGAGTTCGGAAAATTGTGCATATTGTTCACATACCTATTACTTTTCACACAGACATTTCTTGTGTTTCCGGAAGCCGCCTGTATGAGTGATTCCCCGCATTTACAGTGAGGAGATAGAGACAGCCACATTTACTTCTGAGGATAGTGATAGAAATAAGGTGTTGTTGGGAATTATGGCTGAGTTGTGCGATCGCTCTCCAGTGCTGCATAGGGCGAGTTCTGGGAATAGATTCTGCACGTATTTCGCGAATGGTTCGTGCGCGTATATTGACAGGTCGGCGTATGTCGAGTATTGTTTGCCTGAGTGCAATAGTGTTGCGGGCTTTGTGGCGCATGACCGTGCGGGGATGCTACGGTTGGAAGATGCGGTTTCTGCGACTGAGGAACGCATGCGTACTCAGGGTGCCCTTTCTCCTGCCGGTCGGGTGTTCATGCTGAAGAATAATGTGGCGTTCATGCTGAAGAGTAATGTGGCGTTGTCTACTGGAAGTATGCCTGAGGAAGTTGAGTCCACTTTTGGAACGCACGAGAATTATTCCGTCAATAGTGAAGAGTTGGGAGAGGCATTGCGCGTCAATATGGATGAAGTGAGGGGGTTGGCGAAATTTTATCACTTTTCGTTTGACACTGCAAATCCATTGGGGTATGTGGCGATGTTGTTGGTGCCGTTTTTGGTGTCGCGCCAGATCCTGTGTGGGGCAGGATCGGTTGTTTCTCGTCAGGGAAAATCGCACTATCAGATGTCTCAGCGTTCCCGGTGGATGCAGTCAGATATTGGGGACCAAACAGTCAATAACAGGAGTATTGTAAATTTGCGTAATGAACCGCACGCGGCACACTATTTGCGTTTGCACTTGATTTGCGGTGATGCTAACATGTGCCAGTATTCGAATTGGCTGAAAATGGGGACAACAGGGTGGGTGGTGAGGATGATTGAGGAGAATTTCCTGCCGCCGTGGTTTTTTCAGATTGGTGAAGCGCTTCCGGTGTTGCACATGATTTCTGAGGATGTTGGGCTAAAAGAAAAGTTTCCTGTGCATTACAAGCAAGGCGAACATCATTTTTCTGCGATTGACATGCAACAGTGTTTTCTTGATCGCGCTGTGGAACTGAAGGACAAGAACGGTGCTTCCCCTGAGGAGCAGTTTACGTTGAACGTGTGGCAGGAAACGTTGGATTTGCTGCGTTCTGATCCGCAGAAGCTTGTGGGCAGGATTGACTGGATTACCAAGCAAAAGTTGTTGGAGGAGTATATGCAGAGATCCGGCTTGACTCTTGAGCACCCTCGAGTGCAGGCGCTTGATCAGAAGTATCATTTGTTGAGTCAAAAGGACGGCGCGTTTTATAGGTGGGAAGCCAAGAATCCGTCGTGGAAAGTGGTGAGTGATGATGCTGTTGTGCAGGCAAGGACTGTTCCGCCGCGCACGCGTGCTGAGGCGCGCACGCGGCTTGCGGTCCAGATTCACAAGTCTAAAGGTGTTGTGTCTGGCATGGACTGGGATAAGGTCAGTACGGATGAGGGAACGCAAGTGTTTGCCCTTCCTGACCCATTTGATCCTGACCCATATCCGTCTGATGGTGTCGAGCACATTGTGGAGAGGGATAACTCATGAGCGAGCTTGAAGATCGTGTGAGTAAGTTAGAACGAGAGAATTTGCTTCTTCGTGGCGTGAGTCAGACGTTGAGGAAAAAGGCCGAAGAGTTTCAGAAGAAGGCTGAAGCCAGTCATGATTTGAATGAGAGGGCAAAGGAGAAACTGGAAGAATATAGAGACCAGTTGAAAGAACTATTGTCTCCTCCTTTATACCCTGCGTTGTTCATGGGCACGACGACGCCGATAGGTTCTGAGGACAAGAAGTACGTGATTCATCAGAATGGTTCGCGCGTGCTGGTGAATGCTTTGCCTGATCTTGACGTGGATGGCTTGGCGTCAAAGGGCGAGTTGGTTGTCGGCCAGACTGTGTACGTGAACAAAGTTGGCAATATTGTTGGGGTTGGGGAGTATCCGCGTGTTGGTCAGGTGGGTAGCGTGGATGAGTTGTTGCCAGATGGGACGGTTGTCGTAGAAACCTTGCATGACCAGAAGATGGTCATGGAGAGGGGCCAGAATGTTCCTCCTGAATTGAGAGTTGGGGACGCGGTGTTGTCTCATCAGGGGGTGTTGCTGTCGCGCGTTTCTGATTCCAAGCGGACGCGGGTGTTGGAGGTATTGCCAGCAGACAAGACGTTTGAGGAGATTGGGGCGCTGGATGACGTGAAGGAGAGCTTGATCAAGATTTTTGGGGATAGGTATTCTCATCCGGAGGTGTTGGTGCGTTATAATCAGAAACTTCCGAAGGGGATCATGTTGCATGGACCGCCTGGTTGTGGGAAGACGACGATTGCGAAAGCGTTGATGAACTTGTTGAATTCGATGGTTGGGAGTCGTGTCAAGAACCATTATGACTTGCTTGTGTTGTATCGAAGAATTTGCGAGAATGACGCGGGCGCAATGGCAGAAACTGGCAGGTTGCGCGATCAGTATCAGCACATTTGGAAAGATCCAGAGCCGCGTAAGTTTGTGGAGTGGTTGTTGACTGCACGGGGTATTAATCCTGCGCTTGCTGGCGAGGAAGAGAAGCGGCTGGAGCGGATTTTGTCGAAAAAGGATGCCACGTTGTGCGTGTACGCAAATGCACGGGCGACGTTGCAGCAAGCGGCTTGTTTGTACGCAGATCCAAGTAAAGCGCACCAGAAATGGCTTGGGGAAAGTGAGAAGTTCATTCGCGATATGTTTGCTGAGGGGCGTTTGTTTGCAAAGGAGTATGGCTTGGCTGCGGTGATTCTGGATGAGCCAGAAGCAATTTTTCGCGTTCGCGGGACTGGCATTTCGACGGAAATTGGTGATAGTTTGGTCGGCACTTTTTGTCGGGAACTTGATGGGGTTGTGGCAAATGGCAATTTGATGTTTATCCTGTTGACGAACAGGTGTGACATGATGGATCCGGCAGTATTGCGCAGGGGCCGTATTGATCGGAAGTTTCACGTGCGCCGGCCTCAGACTTCTGACGAGGTGCGGAGGATTTTCAACGTGTATTTGAACGCTTCATTGCCGTTGGATGCTTCCGAAGTTACAAAGTATGGGTCTGTGGAGAATGCCTGTGCGGCGTTTGTGGATAGTGCAGTGTCTGAGCTGATGAGCGACAGGTACACTGTTGCCGAGTTTACGATGGATACTGGTATGCGCAAGCCGGTGTATTTTCGCGACATTCTGTCAGGGGCGTTGATTGAAGCAGTAGTACAGCAGGCAAAGGACAATGCCATTGATCGCGAAATCGCGGTGAAGAAGGGTGTGGGAACAGATGGTCGTGCGTTGTGCGGTGAGGACGTAGTGCAGGCCGTGCGTCAGGTGTATGAGGAGGAAAAGTTTGTGCCCAAGGGTGTTGATTTGGAGGAGTGGAGCAAGACGTTTGGAGGGTTTGAGGACGCACGTCCTGTGCGGATTAGTCGTCCTGGGCGGGAGCAAAAGCTGAAGGAGTATTTGTGATGGCAATTCCAAAAATTATGGGTACAGAAACAGAGTATGGGCTTCAGTTATTTCACCCGCGGGAAGCGCCGTTCCATTACCCGTCTGAGTTAGCCTCCATCGTTGTGGATTATGTTGCAAAGACTGCAGGCGGGCAGTTCGTGCAATGGGCGTATGAATTTGAGAATCAGCAGGATTTGCTTCGCGACTTTGCAGGTGTCACGAACAGCCATGCTCACCGGCCGCTTCGCGAGTTGCCTCCTGTGCGGCGCCCGTGGCCCAGCGACGACTTTATTTCTGCAGTGCGGCAGGACCACAGGAGGGATGTGTTGTTGCCTAATGGCGCGCGGGCGTATCCTGATCATGCGCATCCAGAGTACTCTACTCCTGAATGTATGACAGTACATGAGCTGATCGCGCAGGAAAAGGCAGGAGAGCGCATTATGGAACTGGCGCGCAAGGAGATGATGCGCGTGTACAAGGAAGCGTTTGTCGACTGTGCTGACGATTTGGAGTTGTTGTTGTACAAGATGAATGTTGACAGTTTTGGCAATAGTTTTGGCGCTCACGAGAATTATTTTGTGGACAGAAAGGCGCAGAGTCCATTGCAGTTGATGCATGAGCTGGTGCCGCACTTGGTGACGCGCATTATTTATTGTGGGTCAGGAGACATCAAAGGGGATCATTTTGAGATTTCTCAGCGCGCGTGTCATTTCAGTGAGTTGCACGGGCTTCAGACGACGCATGACAGGCCTGTGTTTAACACGCGTGACGAGCCGCATGCAGATGCTGAAAAGTACATTCGTTTGCACGTGATTTGTGGTGATGCGAACATGTCTGAAGTGAGCTTGTTGATGAAGATGGGATTCACGCGTCTTGTGCTTGAGTTGATTGAAGATCGTGTGCTGGACGTGAATAAAGTGGCGCTTCAGGATCCTGTCAGCGCGTTTCACGAGATATCACAGGACTTGGAGCTCTCCTGCCTGTATAGAATGGCAGATGATAGACAGTTGACCGCGATCAATATTCAAGAACTGTACTTGGACGCGGCTCAAAAACATTTTGGCAGCGATGGTACTGATGAGCAGAAGATGTATGTGCGCGAGTGGGAGCGCGCGCTTGACTTGTTGAAGAATGATCGCGGGAAATTGACAAGGGATGTAGACTGGTTGTTGAAATATGACTTGTTGGACAAGTACAGGGCGCGTCATCATTGTCCGTGGGATGCCCAGCCAATGCGATTGCTGGCATTGAGGTATCACGACATTCAAGAGAGCGGGAATTATAATCGTCTGGTGTCAAAAGGAGTGCCACGGCGGGTGGTGACCGAAGAGGATATTCAGCGCGCGATGATGTCGCCTCCTGAAGATACGCGAGCGTACGCTCGTGCAGGCATTGCAAAGAGATTCCCTCATGCCATTCGCTGTGTGAATTGGGAAGGAGTTGTTGGCATGAATGGCGAGTCCTTGTTGTTTAATCCTCAAAATGGCACGAAAAAGCAGGTTGGTGCCACCCTTGACTCAGCGACTTCATTTTCACAACTCGTGAAAGAGGTGAGTTCATGACTAATATGAAAGAAGTGTATAGGCCGCAAGTGGTCTACGGAGCGGCTGAACAACAGCAACCCCCGAAGTACGGGCCTCAACAACAGCCACAACCTGCAGGCACTCAACCACAACCGGTAGGCACTCAGCCAGCTGATCAAGCAGTTGAGGATCATGCCGATGCATCTGATGGGATTGATGACGTGCTGGATGAGCTTGAAGAGGATGGCATCGAGTATGCTGAGCTGTTGGAGAAGAACAGACAGTCAGGAGGGCAGTGATGCAGGATTTTTTTAGTTATCTTTCTGCAAAGCGTCCTGACTTGTTGCCTTGTGGGGTGGGCCGCGATGTTGGAGAGGACTCGCTTCCGCACGGAACAACGGTGATTGGCGTGGTGTATGGTCAGGGAGTGCTTCTGGCAGGGGATCGATTGGCGACAAGCGGAGGCAAAAAAATGCGTTACCGCGCAGACAAGATCGAGCAAGTTGATTCGCAAAGTGCGATTGCATACGCCGGCACGCTGGCGACGTGTGTACAAATGGCGAAAATCATTCAGGTTTCTCAAGAAGTATTTAGAAAGTTGAACAAGCGGCTGTTGTCGCTCGCAGGCAAGGCGTCGTCGTTGTCACAGATGATCAGGAAAAATTTGCCTGCGGCGCTTGATGGGTTGGCGTTTGTGCCGGTGCTGGCAGGCTATAATGACGGTGGTGTGTTGTACTCTTTTGATATCGCGGGGCACGCGATGCGTTTCACGGATTATGCGCAATCAGGTAGTGGAGGCGGTGATGCTGCAGCGGTGCTGAAACAACAGTGGAGGCCAGAACTTGGTCGTGACGATGCTGTCGGGCTTGCGTTGAAAGCGTTAAAGAATGCGGCTGATGAGGATTCTGCTACAGGCGGGTTGTCACATGATATTCCTTTGGTGTATTCCATAGACAAGAGTGGCGTGTCCAGGTTGGAAGATGAAGTTATCAGAGGCTTGGCGGAATGAGTGACTTGGATTTTTTGGTTGACATTGACCGGCGTAGGGAGCGTCATGAGAATTATGCGCGCAAGCATGCTGAGTTGGGAAAGTACAGTATTGCGTTAGGATATGAACATGGCATAGTGGTTGTTGCGCATAATGCCCGGACTGGCGAGGGCATTGAGAAAGTGCGGGAAGTGCATCACCACATTGCTGTTGTGGGTTCTGGTCGGCCGCATGACATGGAAGGTGCAACCGAGCATGCGATTCTGGATGCAGGTGTGACAGAGGTGCAGTACTCTGCGCAGGATGTTTTGGCGGCAGACACTGCGCATATTCTCGGCCGTTACGCTACGGCGCTTTTTGCTTCACCTGAGCCGATGGGCGGAATTTTACTCGTTGTGGGAATTGATGACTCAAAAAACATGATGTATCGCGTGACGTACGACGGTGAGGTTACCCCGTTTGAGAATTTTGCGAGTATTGGGGGGAAATTGTCAGACGGGGGGAGTAACTGGATCGAGGACCACTGCCGTTCAGGGTACACTCTGCGGCCTTTAAAGGACGCTATTTCGTTTGGTGTGGATTGTTTGTCGCGCGCGTACGCTGAGCAGGAGCATGGCAGCTCACAGGCAATGTTTAAGTCTGTTCTGAAGAATGGCGAACACATTGAAGTGGTGGTTCTTGATCGTTCCATCAAAGGGGCAAACAAGTTTGCGCCCATCAGCACTTCGCGTTTGCGGCACGAATTTGCGCCGATGACGCATGACGAACTGAAAGCAGTGTTTGCGGCGTATGCGCGCGATTGACAATTAAAACGAGATTTGGGCGTTGCAGTGCCCACGCAAATTTTGGATACCATATTCGAGCTTGTTAAAGAACAGGCAGAGGCAAAGACAAAACACTAAATCGTACGCACATTCTGTACCTGTTTAGCTCTCCTGTGGGTACGAATTTTCTGAGTTCGCTAACGCTCACTCAAGAAAATTCACATTATTTGATTGAGAATTAATGCGATTTGCTATAAGGTAATGACGTAGTAAGACTC
>JACQMZ010000036.1 GCA_016203345.1 Candidatus Woesearchaeota archaeon
ATGCAGTACAGTCCCATACGGAGGCCGGCTTAACTGCCAGGTTCGAATGAGTCTGGGTGAACCCGGCCCCTATGACCGTCCAACTCTTCATGAATGTCATGGTCTTTTTAAAGGTTATGCTGGTGTGAACCAATCGTCCTCAAGCTTTTTAAAGAAATCTTCTTGCGGCTGTCTTATGTACGGTGTGTTGTTGGCGGGGGGTACGGGCTCGCGGTTGTGGCCGTTGACTGAGCATGCGAACAAGCATAGTCTTCCGGTTTATGACAGGCCGATGATTTTTCACCCGTTGGGCAACCTGATGCACGCAGGCATTCGCGATGTTGTGGTCGTTACTGGCGGCGAGCATTACGAGCAGATCAAGAAGTTGCTTGACACGTTGGACCATGCCAAGGACAAAAACACGCGTCATTTCCTGAAGCTGGCGCCCCATGACCACGTAAATTTTCGCTTTAGGTTGCAGGACAAGCCTGCGGGGATCGCGGACGCGTTGAGTCTTGCGCAGTGGCTTGTGCGTGATCAGCCGATAGCGGTGATGTTGGCAGACAACGTGTTTGAAGATGATCATCTGTTGACTGACGTTGCGAAGAATTTCAAAGGGGGTGCTCACATTTTCTTGAAGGAGTTGCCTGAAGACCAGTTGTGGGAGACTGGCAAAGACGGCGTGGTGAGGGCGAAATATGGTATGGCACGTGTGGAAGGTGATAAAGTTGTGGAAATCATCGAGAAGCCAACGCAAGACAGGTTGCCGTCACGGTATGCAGTGACTGGCGCGTACATATATGACGCCAGCGTGTTTTCAGTCGTGCACACGCTGAAGCCGTCGCAGAGAGGAGAGTTGGAAATTACTGACGTGAACAACGAGTACATCAGGCAGGGGAGAATGACTTTTTCTGTGGTAAAGGGCTGGTGGGGGGATGCTGGCGAGAGCAGGGAAGGGTTGTTTGCGGCAGGCGAGTTGGCCCGACGGAAGTGCAGGCAGTCATGAGTGCCGAAGTTCAAGAATGAGTTTTCCGTTTTTTTCGTCGATATCGCGGATGATTGGGTGATTTTTCAGGCGGTCGCGTATCTCATTCCACGAATGTTTTTTGCGTGCCTCTTTGATGGTGTCAATGATCTCTTTGATGACAGTGTAATTTTCGTAGATGATTTCTCCTAACTGTTGTTTTGCTTCTGCTTCTTTTTTTTGTTCTGTGAGGTTGAGTTCTTGAGCGGCGATCATGGTCATGAGCCGTTTGTTTCTTGCCATGAATTGTTGAAGATCTCGCTCGGTAGTAATGAGCGTTGATTTGTTTTTCATGACGTGATTGATGGCCTCGTTGTAATGCTTGAATTCTTGGCAGTAATACTTCGTGTACTGGTGTAATGCATAAGGTGTGACATCAATGACTGTTTCCCCATCCAGAACAACGCGTGGGTGCACGGGACGCGTGAAGAGTGCACTGACTGCTGCTCTTGTCTTGTCCAGCAGCGCTTCCTTGGCGTACGTTTTGCCCAGTCCAATTGCAGTGAGCGTTTCAATGGCCATAACAGGCACTCGACAGTTTCGCGGATCTTCTTTTTCCTGGATGTTTAGTTTTTGGCTTATGACAACGGCCAACCCGGATATGCGCCCTCTATGCAGTGCCCCGATGACAACGTCTTTTTCCATGATAACAAGATTTCCCTTGCCATAGAGCTGGATGACGATCGTGCATTCTCCTGATTCGACGAGAATGATCCGTTCGCCCTTGACAAGTCGGATGTCCTCAATGCGTTTGCCTTCCAGCAGGTTGCGGAGTTGAGCGCCGAATGGTGGTTGCTTTTGCAGTGGCGTGACACGGTAGTCACCCATCCATGCAAGGGGCGGTGCGATAGTCAAGTGTGTTTTGCCTTGTCCTGTTTTGTAGAGTTCAAACGAAATTTCATCGCCTGCCACGGTTACTCTGGCAATTCGCGCGCCTATCCAGGGAATCCATTCATTGACAAGGTAGGTGAGTTCAACGTAGGAGTATTCGCGTTTCATGAAATTTCCGGATTCGCCGCTTTTGCGGCTCATTCAGGAAATTTCAGGGAAAACAGGTATAAATATCATTCGTCTCAGGAACCTAACCCAATTAATGACACGCCTATAATGATCAAGAATATGCCCAACCATTTGAGCCCACCCATTTTTTCATGGAGGAATTTCATGGAGAGTAGGCTGACCCAGATGTATCCTACGCTGACGAGCGGATAGAGGACAGAGAGTTCGCCGCCTCGCAGTGCAGGGATGAAGATAAGTGACGAGAGCACATAAAACAGTATGCCGCCGAGCAGTGCGCGGTTTCTGAGCTGCGCAAATGGGTTGAAGGAGAATCGTCCGCTTCCTTTTTTCAGCAGTATGGGCCCGATAGATCCCACTAGTGTTCCTAAAAGGACAAGACCAACTGCCCATAACTGCGTGGCCATTACGAAACCTCAGTGAGCTTTGTGGCAGAGTTTCTTTTTGATCCCCAGCCGATGAAGCAGATGCCCATCATGATAGCAAACACCCCTGCCCATTTGAGAAAGCTCATGCGTTCGCCAAGAAAAGTCATGGAGAGTATGCTTACCCAAATATAGCTCGTCGCAATTATAGGATAAAGAACAGTCACATCTCCGCCTTTGAGGGACACGATAAGGAGTAGTGCTCCGACGCCGTAAAGTACCATGCCTGCAAAGAGAGGCCAGTTCCAGAAGAGGAGCGGGAGTCTTGCACTGCCAAATTTGAGAAAAAGTTGGGCTGTTGAAGTGAAGAGTGTGCAGATGATGACGAGTGCGATTGCCCACCACTTGGTCATTATTCGGCCTCAACCAGCATACCGATGGCTGCCGCATAAGCAGGGCGGGTAATGAACACGCCAACAGTGATTCCGATAATGGTCGTAAGCGCAAACCCTTTGAGCAGCCCTGCGCCTGCAAACAACAATGGCACCATGGCTGCTACTGTCGTGAAGTATGCTGAAAAGATGACGAAAAACGCTTGTTTCAACCGGTCTTTCCACAAATACGCATTTTCATTTTTTCTTTTGCGCATGGCTTCATCGGTTATGACAATCTGGTCATTGACGCCTGTGCCTACTGCTATGATGATTCCTGCGACAGCTGCCAAGTCAATGTTCCATCCAATAAGTGCCGCCATTCCTAACACCATCAAGATCTCGCTGAAGGAGGTAATCATAATAGAGACTGTTATTTTGATGCGGCGGTACACCACGCCTAAGAGAACGGTCACTCCTACCAGCGCCAGTAATCCTACACGCCACGCGTTGTTCATGAACTGTTCCCCTAAGGCAGGCGAAATGTTGTCAACCTTTACAACATCCAAACGAACTGGCAAACTTCCTGTAATCAAAACTGTCTGTAATTTCTTCATGTTTTCCAACGTGTCTTGCGCGGCCGCGTCTTCAGAAATCCCTATGCCTGATCCTGAAATCTGGATTTCTGTTACTGCTCTGCCTTTCAAGTCTTCAGCGATATTCAGCGCGTCAACTTCTACGTCATCGAGGAACAACCGCAACTGTTCAGACAGGTAGCCCTCTCCAGTCGAGCGTGGAACAACGTCAAGATTCTTTGTTGCTTCTGCTTGTCTTTGTGCAGCTTCGGGGGATAAGGAAATAGAAAAACTGAACGAGCATGCCCATTCATTGCCTGATTTCCCGCAACCTCTGTGTGGGTCCAAGCCTGAACAGTCAGCTGTCCTGCACACGAAGGTGACGTCATTGCCGCCGCTGAATACTGTTGCATTTCCTACTTTTGCTTCAAACTTTCCTTGGCGTGCAAGGAGCTCTTTAACTTCTTCTTCTGTTGCTCCTGCAATTTCAACCAGAATGTACTTGTTTCCTTTTCCCAGAATTCCTGGCTTGTCATGAACTGTGGTGATCGTAAGATCAGAAAGTCCGTAGACGTTCAGCCGCTGCTTTAGATTTTCAACTGTCACTTCCATGACGTCATCGCTGACGTCGTCCGCAGGGGTCAATAGCACACGTGTGCCGCCCTGCAAATCCAATCCTTTCTTCAAGTTGCTTGTGGGCGCGTGGTCGACACGCAACCCTATGTCTTCCAATCCTTCAGATACCGTGATTGTTTTTTGAATTCTACGCGTCACGTTTCTCGTCTCGTTCACCACGCGCACAGTTCCGTTCACGCTCACGTTTACAGGTACAACTTCCTCAACTGTTTGCAAGACCGTTTCATTCGTGGCAAGTTCTTTCAATTTTTCTTTTGTGCTGATTCTGTAGACTCCCTTGGTCGTCGCGACTTGGACGGTCCTGTTGGGTTGTAATTGGTCTACAAACGCGTAGTAATCAGACAATGTTTTGATCGGCACGTTGTTCATCGAGGTTATGACTTCCTTGGACATGGGCGCAAGGTTTGGCTTTGGGCTCTCAATGCCGCCAAGTTCTGCCGAGCTGTTTCGCAAGACAGACTTAATGACAACGCCATCTGCCCACGGATTCGGGCGAATAGCAACGAGCGCCATGACAAGCGCAATGATCAAAATGAGCATACGCGGATTCTTCCACGCATTTCTAAGCGCGCCCATTATGGCACCTTGGCTTCCATGTACAAACGCAAGATTGCTGCGTTTTGAAACCACGTGTAAATGAGGTCAAACAATAATCCGATGAGCAGGATAAACATGATTTGCTTGATGACATCAGAGTCAGTGAAAAAATATCCTACGGCTACGGCAATGAGTGCTGTCGCAGTCATCAACAGGCCTGTCCGTAATGCTTCTTCAATTCCTTCATTCAAGGATCCTTCTTTTCGTTTCAGGGCTCGAACAGTCAGCAGAATGTTGTTGTCGACAGAATACCCTATCATCATCAAAAATGCCGCTATTCCTGCTGTTGACAGTTTCATTCCGACAATGGACACAACGGCGAGTGTAGATACGAGGTCAGAGACGGTTGCAAGGATAACGAATGCAGAGGGCAAGGGCGCGCGGAACGTCAAGTAAACGACAATGCTCATGGACACAAACGCGAACACGAGAGCCCAGAGCGTCTGGCGATAAAAGTTTTGTCCCAGGTCAGATCCCATTACTTCAATAGAATACTTGCCCTCGCTTACAGGCACACCTTGTGCCCTGACTGCTTGAACAAGAGCAGACTCGTCTACATCTGACGCCTCGACAATGATTGCCCTCACCTGTCCACGTTCTGAAATGCCTCGCACTTCAATATCGGACGTGGGAAGGGCTGCCGCAAGTCCTTGGTCCAATACATCAAGATTTACTGGCGCTTCAAGCGGAACAGTTAAGGTAATGCCTCCTTTCAATGACACGCCACGCGATGCAAACTCGCCGGCCTGGGCGTAGTTCACTCCTAAAAACGCAAGGGATGCCGCGAAAAGCAGTACGGTCATGACCAAGAATTTTCGGTAGTGTGAGTGATAGACGTGAAACAAGGTGTCAAACATTCCCGTTTGGAACACCAAACGGTTTTTAAAGCTTGTTATCCGCCGACGCGTTTAGCTTTTGTTATCTTTCGCTTACAGCCAGGGTTTCTCGAGAACACGAATTTTGCGAATTCGCGCCTGTGGGCGCTCATTCAGCAAAATTCGTACACACAGAATGGCTAAACAAGTACTATCCGCCAAAAAGCCAGACAAACATCCCCTGATAAAACTTAAACCCATCGAAAATCGGGAACGGGAGCATGTTGAATATGAAAAGAATCATGTTAATTTGTTTGGTTACCAACAAAAGCAGAGTTGTTTTGAATGGATAAGTCTTTCTGTGGAGCAGCCATGCCGCGCCTAACCATAATCCAAGGTTTACAAGCGGGCCAGAGACCGCAGTAAGCGCCTGTTGCAAGGGACCGATGACACATGGCGATGGACAGCTCATTGAGACGTATCCAGGAATAAAAAAAAGAAAGGGAGACTGCGCCAATTTGAGCACCACACCCAACCCAAGGCCCATGTAGCTCGCGTGAAACGTTGTGAGAAGCCCTGATGCCATGCCTACAAACTTGTGCGCCAACTCGTGAAGAACTACGGCAGGAGCAGTCATGATAACCGCGTATTTGAGACGCTGCCAGGACGAACGTCCTAATCGCGTTCTGAGAAATGGCACGTCCATGAAAATGTATCCAATTGCAAAAGTCATGAGAATTACATCGAACACTTCGTTGAAAGAAACAACTGCCATTGCGCAAAATAAAGAAGTGCGGTATTTAATATCTTTGCGGGACCGGTTCAGCGACACTAAGCCCTTCTGGAAACAGCACACGGATTTTCTCAAAGAGCTTGTGGGCGGCATCTGTGGGTAGAGAATCAAATATTCGTGCTCCTGATGCGTATACTTGTCCTCCTCCGCCGAATGCTTTGGCAATTTCCAGCACGTTCACGTGATCGCGCGCGCGAAACGTGACATGTCCATCATGGGCGATAACGACGGCAACGTCAACAGTGGCGTGTGCGTTCAGCACTTCTTTGGCCGCATCTCGTGCTGAAAGAAAAGAAGGAATGCGTACAAATCCAAGGTAGGTGGAGATGTGTTTTCGCACGTCTATGTGTTCGCGGAGTGTACTAAGCGCCTGTTGCTTTTTTGCATGCGCGTCAGTCCAGAACTGTTGCAGATAATCAGGCCAGAGTACTCCCTTGCGCCACAGATTGACAAGGGTGTGGGCGTCATAGCCTGCTTGAAGAATGTCATGGACATTTTCTGCAAACTTTGATTGTTCGCCAGAGAGAACACTGTCTGCCGCAGTTGACAGGAGGCGTGCAACTCCGTCGTGAGGCAGAAGGCGGTCTGCCAGGCGTTTCGCGCACGACGCCGTGCCGCCTGTGTCGACCAGAACTCCGCGTTTCTTGAGAGAGTTGACCATGCGCTGGTCTTCAGATTGATGACTGCTGCAGTACGTTAGTCCAGGCAGTGTAGCGATGAGGCGAAGGGGAACGTCGCAAAACATGAGTTGAGAGCCGGTGAAGTTTTTCATGTGGGAATATTCCCACACTCCCCCAAGCGACACGTGTCGGTGTTTCAGCACTCCCCATCGTGCAATGATCGCCGCAGACGCCAGCCCGCACACGTGCCGCGCGCAATGCACCACCACCATGGTCAAGAGAATGAAGTTGAACTATAAAATTGTTGCTTCAAAAGTACCTGTTTAGCTTTCCTGTGGGTACGAATTTTGCGAACTTCCTCGCTTGCGCTCGGTCGTTCAGCAAAATTCACGGTGTTTATGCTTATTGACAATTGCGCTATTTATGTTACATAAAGCGCAATTTTCAATCTACTGAATTGCGTACGTTGTGTGTAACCCAACTAATAGTAAA
>JACQMZ010000001.1 GCA_016203345.1 Candidatus Woesearchaeota archaeon
GAAAGGTTTTTGAACCCAGAAACCCTTGCGGGTACGGCTGCTCAAGCCGTCGCCATACCATTAGGCGACCGCGGCGTACTCGAGCGTGTGCTCGAGCGCTTTTCTTTTCGATTCAGGTCTTTACATGCATTGCTGAGAAATTTCCGGAAAGTTTGCGGACAGTTCCTTGATGGCTTTCGGATTTATTGAAATGTGCAGATCTGAGCCTTTTCCAGTTCTTTTTGTCAGTATAATAATCCAGCCAGAATTGTTGAGTTCCTTCACAGCTTCATGTATCGCCTTCTGTCCTTTTTTGTTGTGAAGGAATTCATCGGGAAGATTATGCGTAATGTTGTCCAAAGGAGTGTGTGCTCCGCCATATTTGCCTTTGTCAATCAGCGCAGTAAGAATTAGTCTTTTCAGACGAGCAACATCATATGCCATTCCAATGGAGGCAGATTCACAGTATTAAAAATCTTACCTTCTCAAATGGAATGATGATATACCGAAAGAAAGATTTAAATACTTTGGGCTATTCAATGAGTACATGGAAGAAAAAAGTGCATTTTTAGAATTTGTTGGAGACACGCCCGTGACAAGGCTGCTGAATTTCTTAATTATAGGCAGGGAATTCGATTATACCTTGACAGATCTCGCAAACAAGGCAGGCGTAAGTTGGACGACCCTTAACAGAATATTCCCAAATCTACGTGCCCAAAATATCGTTGTTGAAGTACGTCAAATTGGCAGAGCCAGACTCTACAAGCTCAATGCAAACAACCCCAACGTTAAGAAGATGATAGATCTGCATAAAGGAATACTTCTTGAAAGCCTCAAGATGATGGCTGAGGAAAAATTGATTGAAGCGTGACCTCTTAATTCGTCCCAGCACAGAACGGTGAGCTTACAAAGCTGAAAGATATACTGAATTGCGTTAGTTTTGTTACACACTACGTACGCAATTCAGTAGATTGAAAATTGCGCTTTATGTAATAGTAAAGTGCACAAATACTAAAACTTTATCATGTGCACTTTACTAGTCTAGTAGAGCGCACACTTGTTTGATTATTAATGCGCTCTACTATAACATAATGCGCGCAATTGTCAATAAAGGACGAGGCATCAACCGCGTGCATCAGTGCTGATCCATCGTCTGCGGCAACAATAATATCTCCGCAAGATGGACGACTTTCTCGACGATGCTTCGCAGGTAGAAGACGGGCTTGTCTTTGGCTTTTGCGTAGAAGTCATACACAGGAGTTGGGGCTTTCTTCGCATCAGGCCAGTACAAGTAGTACTGCTTGTAAAAGTCCATTACGCCGCCTTTTTTTTGAAAGTACGTGTCGTACAACAACCGCACCATGCCTGCGCACTTTTGCACAGCATCTTTC
The DNA here is from genome assembly GCA_016203345.1 of Candidatus Woesearchaeota archaeon. Lineage (GTDB taxonomy): Archaea > Nanobdellota > Nanobdellia > Woesearchaeales > ARS49 > JACQIC01. The sequence goes on from JACQMZ010000001.1 coordinate 1,371, forward strand.
ATTTTGGCGCCATGCTTGGACTGCTGTAGTTCAATCGTGAACCGCGTCACGTCATCACCGCACTCTTCGAGCAACAACAACGTGTGGAAGATGTGCAGTTCCTCATACCTGTCCTGCACAAAACCCTTATTCACCATCCGTATGGCGAGATTCACAATGGAATTCAGGTCAGCATCGCGATGATAAAATGTGCGCAACGACTGAGGATCGCCCACCACGTCCCCCAAATCCTCAAGCATCTGCAACAAAATCAGAAATACCCTGCGAAACAGCGTGGGAAAATCCTGTTCGATCTGCGTCGGCAAACTCTTGATCACGCAACGGCTCTTGCGGTTCTCAAGCACGCCAAATCCAAGCAGCATGCGCACCGCTGATGACACGTGCTGGTATTCCTCTGGAGTTCTATAGGAAATAGCGACCTCGTCATAGCCGCGACGGTAGACTGTGGTGAGAATGGTCACCGTGCTGGGAAAGTCATTGCCAGACAGGTCAAGAGCAATCGCTCGAGAGCGCTCCATCGGCTTCATCGCAATCCTCAACCCCTGCTCGTCCTCCTCAAGCGCAACAGAATCCCCCTTTTGCAAGCCATTCTTGTTCACCCACTTGTACGGGAGCGCTACCGTCAATGAAGACGGACCATGCTGAATCAGTTTCCGGTATTGCATCAAGTCAAGAATAGATCAGAACTATATATATTTTTCGTTTTATATGCATAATATTCAGACAAAATACATTAGTGCCGCATCTCCGTAGATTCTCAACACAGACGGAGGATGAGAACCATGGCCATAAGCCCAACAGAACTGACAAACCGCGTAAAGCAAGCAGACAAAACAAAAGTGGAACACCTTGAGAAACAGATCGACAAGTTCCTCCAAGAGTCATTTGACGGACAAGGAGCGGTCATCTGGGAACCATCTGACGGGGTTCGCCACCAGGTGCTTGATGAACTCAGGAGGCGATACGGGGGTGCAGGATGGAGCGTTCAGTACGTCCGAGACCAGCGCGACGGAGTCGGCCTGAGCTTCTCAAAACAGCACTATACATCCAACTATTATGACGACAGGTGATATGAATGGGCGCCAAACCAAACCAACAAAAGCTTGAACAACTAATCCTGAACTTTGAGAAGTTAAGAGACAGAGTTCTAACCACCATCACTGAAAAGCATGGCAGCAACAAGTGGTACGTACCGCTATACAGAAATGAAGGTGACAATGGTTTTAATTTACACGGTGATGGAAGCCTTAGTTTCAAACTTCACATGATGGGTGGCGAGGCAGGAGAGTGTACTCCTGAAGATATCTGGGACTGCTACAAGGAATATTTTTCAAAAATAACAAAAGCAGAAGCAGTGCATTTGGCAATCAAAAAGTTTGAAGAAATTCTGGAGGAAAGAACGTATGGCTAATCCTGCTTATGCACCACCTGCTTCCAACTACAAACTGCCAGCTAATCTTGGCCGCGTCGGCACAGTCGCGCGGTTCAAGCCGGTACACAAGGCACACGCGGCAATGCTCGAGTCGCTGTGCGAACGGGCAGAACACGTCATCATCGGCCTTGGCAGCTGCAACAGGTACAACCTCCGCAATCCATTCACGCCACAGGAAAGCGCAGAAATGATTGACCGCGTGCTCAAGCCGCGCTACACAAACTACACGTTCATCGAAGTGCCAGATTTTGACAACGGGCCGCTATGGCGCGAGCACGCTCTGAAACTATTCGGTGCACTGGATTATTTCGTCACTGCCAACGACTATGTCGAACAGTTGCTGAAAAACGATTACCCCCTCATCCACCCGCTTGCCCTCATTCCTGCCGCAAAGCGCGTGCCAATCAACGCCACCATGGTGCGACGCGCAATGGCGCACGGCGAATCCTGGGAGCACCTTGTGCCAGAACCAGTTATCGAGTACATCAAAACAAACAACCTGGACGCACGGTTTGTCCATGAATTCGGCCTCGCCACCATCGCGCAATATGCCGACGAACTCATCGCCGCAGGAGCGCGCCCATGAACCTCGGCAGCTACGAAATCATCCGGCAGATCGGCGAAGGAGGATTTGGACGCACATACGAGGCAAGGCACGTCCTCCTCAAAAACGTCAAGGCATGCCTCAAACAAAACATCAACCTGTCAACGGCAGACGCGCAACTCCTCATGCACGAAGCAGAAGTCATGGCAGGCGTGCAACACCACAGTTTGCCTGCTTGGCGCGACTTTTACAAAATCGGAGACGGCAGCTACGTCCTTGCCATGAGTTTTATTGAAGGCAAAAGCCTTGACAAGGCAGTCGAAAAACACAAAGCGATCCACGCAGAAGATGTGTGCTGGATCAGCCAACGGCTCCTCAACGCACTCTACGTGCTCCACGGCAAAGGCATCATCCATGGAGACGTCAAGCCCCCAAACATCATTGTCCAGCCGAAAGAACACAACGCCGTGCTTGTCGACTATGGCCTCAGCTGCATCCACCCCACACGCGGCACCAAAGCGGTCGGGTACACTGCTATCTTCGCCGCACCAGAAATCATCGACGGCAAACCACCACTCCCAGAGTCTGACCTGTACTCGCTCGGACTCACCATGATTTACGCAATGGGCGGCGACCCTATCGCCAAAACCCTTCCTGATCACGTTCCGAAAAAAGTGCAGGAATTCTGCACAGACCTTGTCCGGTACAACCCAATCGACAGACCCACATGGGAAAAACAAGACCTTGTGGCCCGACTGTCAGACGTCCGGCTCGAAGCATTCGGAAGACGACATTCAACCTAAAACAACAAACATGAAACAACAACGGAGGACTGAGAACTATGTACAGCTGGGGAGACGACACAAACACATGGAAAAACCCCGGAGCCTATGATTTTGGCTCTGCACGACGAGACTATATGGACGGCCTGAAAAAAACAGCAGACGATAAAGGACCGCGAACATACCTGAGCAAAAAAGCGCCAGACCTAAAACTCTGCGATCCAAAAGGCAAAGCGCTCAGCACACAAAGCGAACACCCTGTCGTGATTTGTGTGGACGGCACAGGCAGCATGCAAACATGGCCGGCAGAAATCTTTGACAGACTGCCATTACTGTACCAAACACTGTCAAAATACAAGCCAGACATCGAGCTCAGCTTTTCTGTCATCGGCGACGCCAACAGCGACCAGTGGCCAGTCCAAGTCTGCCAATTCGCCAAAGGCACAACACTCGACGACCACCTCAAGGCGCTCAAGCCAGAAGGCGGAGGCGGAGGCGGAATGCGCGAAAGCTACGAACTCTGGGCACACTACATGAGCCAGCACTGCACCACGCCCAAAGCCACCACGCCGTTCATGATCATCATGGGCGACGAAAAATTCTACGACACCGTCAAGCCAGAACACGTCCAGCACGTCCTTGGAGAAACCATCCAGGCACCACTTGACGCGCGGGAAGTCTGGCGAGCACTTGGCCAACGGTTTGACATCTACGTGCTTCGCAAATCATACGCAGGCTACGACAAGGAAATCGAAGCGCAATGGGCAGACGTGCTCGGGCCGCAGAAAATCATACCCATCACAGACCCGACACGGTGCGTAGACGTCGCCATGGGACTCATTGCCAAACAATAGGGGTACATGGGCGACTTCAAAACAAACCTCAGCGCGCGACAAGACAAAGACGGCATCGCCAAAGTCATGACGTCGCTCAGGGCAGTGCCTGACGCAGACAAAAGCATGAAGTCAAAACTAACCGGAGGAGGCGCCAGAAAAAAAACAAAAAGCCTCCTGGAGGACTAAACCATGGCCATCAGCAAAGCATACGCGAGCAGCGGAAAAATCTTCGAACAAGTCAGCGTGCGAAACAGCCCAGGACTTGCCGAACAGCTCAAAGCCATTGAGCCGGGAGAAATCGTCGTCGTGCAAGGAACGTACGACCACGTCGAAAAACTTCTTGACACCATCCACGTGCCATACGCGCTGATTGAACGAGAAGAGATGAAAACGCACAACGGCGGACGCGTCATGTTCGTCAATTGCGCATCGTACGACAACGGCACCGGCGTGCCAAAAAAAAGCCTTGAACAGTTTGTGCAAGACGGCGGACGACTCGTCACCACAGACTGGGCAGTCAGCGTCATCACGCACGCCTTCCCCGGCAGACTGGAGAAAAAAGGCAAAACAACAGACGACGTTGTTGAAATCCAGTGCCCGACAGACATTGCCAGGCGCCTCATCGGCCTCAACTACGCCCAATGCCACCCGAAATGGTGGCTTGAAGGCAGCAGCGACGTGTACGACATCAAAAACGGCGTCGTGCCCATCATCACCAGCGACGAAATGAAAGAAAAATACGGCAGCCCGCACATCGCTGTCGGATTCGCAGAAGGCAAAGGCGAAGTCGTGCACTTCATCAGCCACCTTGAACTGCAACGCACGCATCTTCGCACAAAAGCAGACAAGGAAGGACTTGACGCGTTCCTTGAAAAAATGAAGACAAGCAAAACCGCAGACATGGAAGACGCATCAGTCGCAGAACTCGAAGCGGCGTACAGCACGCTCAACACGCTCGCCTACCTCTGCGCGCGCACACCACTCCTGAACACAGGCGGCATGAAAAGCATGACCACAGCAAAAAGCGTTGGCAGCGCGAAAAGCATGAGGCTCGCATGAACGCCATCGCCACCGTGCCACCATACGCGCCCTTCGTCAAAGAAGTCGCGCGGCATCCAGTGGTGAGCGGCATACGCCTTAACACCGTCATGCCAGTCAAAGAACCGCTCGAGGACGTGCTCAAGCGGCTCCAAGACTTTGCCGGTGAAAAAACTGTGTGGATAGACCTGAAAGGACGGCAGCTGCGCACGACAAGCTATGCAACACCGCCATTTACCGAAGTCACCATCAGCCACGCCATCGACGTCAAGACTCCAGTAATGGCGTATTTTGGAAACGGACGAGAAGCCGCAACTCTCGCAGGCGTGAACGGCAACAAGCTGTTTTTTCTTGACGGACCACGACGAGTGGTTGGTCCGGGAGAAAGCATCAACATCCCAGATGCAGGGCTCGTAATTCATGGAGGGCTCACGGACGGAGACAAAGCATACATAGAAGCCGCGCGCCAAGTAGGCAACCACCACTACATGCTGTCGTTCGTGGAGTCCAAACAAGACATCGACGACCTCAAAAAACTGGATGACAACGCCATCGTGGTCGCAAAAATCGAAAGCCGCAAAGGACTGGAGTACGTGCGGGAAAAATTCGACAACACTTCACGCCTCATGGCCGCACGCGGAGACCTCTACATCGAAATCAAACGGCCGCACCACATCCTCGAAGCAGTAGAAACAATCGTGGCGAAAGATCCTGACGCGATAGCAGCAAGCCGCATCCTCAGCTCCCTCGCCATTTCGCCAGAACCATTATGCGAAGACATCAGCGACGTCGCATACTTAACAAAAACTGGCTACAAAACACTCATGCTCGGCGACGAAGTCTGCCTGCGGAGGGAATCAGTAATTGGAGCGCTGAATTTACTTGAAGCGATTGCGGAGAGGTGAAGACAGTCACTGCTCATCCTTGTGGTACAAGTCGAGAAAAATAATCTTATTTTCCTCCTTTGCGTAAGCGTACGACAATCTGAAGGGAGTCACGTAAACTTCCCTTGTTCCCTTTCTCGCATAACGCATCGGCTTCCCAAGTTCTGGATCAAGTAATATCTTTTCTATTTGGCGAAAAACGCGCTCCTTCGTGGACGCATCCCTGATCTTTGAAAAAATCCTCAAAAAACGATCAGTTCTTTCAACATTCATGCTTTCTTAAGTTCTCCGAGAAATTCGTCCGCAGACATTGACTTGAAACGCCCTTTGTCATACTCTTTCCACGCTTCCTCAGTCCTACGAGCAAACGCCAAATCTTCTGCAAGATGCTTGCGAAACGCACTTGCCTTTTTTAGAATAATCTGCTCCTTGTTCCGAATCACGATGAGCCTGTCTCCTTCGCGCAAGTCGCCGCGTAACTCCACTGGAATCACCACTTGCCCTTTGGAACTCACGCTTGTTACACTGATATCGGTCATAAGACTCACGTAGGTAAGATACGGCTTACTTGTATTTAAATCTTTCCTCTCAGTGAACTACGACTTCCAACATTCGATCGCGTGATCATTCACCATGCCAACAGCCTGCATGAACGCATAACAAATCGTGCTGCCGACAAAACGAAACCCGCGCTTCTTCAAATCCTTGGACATCGCATCAGATTCCTTGGACGTCGCCTGCCATTTCCCATGCTCAACGTAATTCCTTATCGTCTTGCCGTTGGTGAACTGCCAAATGTAACTATCGAACGAGCCACATTGCTTTTGAATATCGAGAAAAGCTTGTGCATTGCTAATCGCAGACTCAATCTTCAAACGGTTACGGATAATTCCCACATCATTCATCAACCTTTTTACATCAGTGTAGGTCATGCGCGCAACCTGTTGCGGATCAAAATCATGAAAGGCACGCCTGTAACCTTCCCGGCGCTTCAAAATAGTGGACCACGACAGCCCTGCCTGCGCACCCTCTAAAATGAGAAATTCAAACAAAGTCCTGTCGTCATGCACTGGCACAGCCCACTCCTCGTCATGGTACTGCTCATACAATGAATCTCCAGTGCCAAAACAACGGTTTTTCATACAACCTCTGCGAAGCAATCAGTCATTTGCTTGCCTGCGACTTAATCCTATTACAATCCCACTCCACCTGCGAGTAACGCATGTATCCTGAGTATGCACGCGCCGCGCCAGAACACTCCCGCCAACGGTAATAACGTCCATCTTTCATGACGCAATCGTCATGCATCACGCACTGAAATGACTCCCCTCCCATCCTGCCGGCAAGAACCACAGACACACTCACCAGCGCGAATATCACCAAAATCGCAAGGAGGTAATTCATGACCAAAGTATAGACACACTACTATATATAGAC
>JACQMZ010000046.1 GCA_016203345.1 Candidatus Woesearchaeota archaeon
ATTCAAAGCTCTCTATTACATAAAGCGCAATTTTCAATCTACTGAATTGCGTACGTTGTGTGTAATCCAACTAACGCAATTCAGTATAAACACGTACAGCCATTTTAATTACTTCTTTGGTCGTCGTCGCTTGTTCTGGTCTTTTATCCGGCCTGTACCGCACAAATCGTGGAAAGCGCAGAGCTAATCCACCTGCGGCCGTGTGCAGAGGGCTTTTCGTGATTTCCGCGCCGAGAACTTCAATCACAGTGGCAGGCGCCACCCAGTAGTCCGGCTTGAGCAGTCTTGACACAGACACGTTCTTGGGCTGTTGCTTTATTGCGGGAAACTTCCGGGGTAATTGCGCCAGCTCCTTGTCGTTGAATCCTGTGCCGAGCTTGCAGAATGTCTCAAAGGTGTCAGTTTCAGGATTGTACGCCGCGCATAAAAGTGCACCGTATGTTCCTGATCTCCTGCCTTTGCCGGCAAATGCGCCGACGACTACAAGATCGAAAGTGTCTGCAAGTTCTTTTTGATACTCTCGTTTCCATTTGATCCAGAGCCATCCTCGCGTGCCAGGCGTATAGTACGCGCCTGGAGCGCATGATTTGGCAATGATGCCTTCACAGCCGCGTTGAATGACTTGATTGAAAAATGTTTCAACGTCATCAATTTTTTCGCAAAGTTTTCTGCGCGCCAGTTTGACAATCATGCCCTCTTTGGTAATTCTTTCCAGCGTGCGCCGCCGTTCAGGATACGCCGTGCGCAAGTAGTTTCTGCCGTTAACCAACAGCGCGTCAAACACGTACAAGTGCACGGGAACTTTTCGGGCGTACGCTTCAACGTCGTACTTTCGCCGTCTTGCCATTAATGTTTGGAATGGAAGCAGATTTCCTTTTTTGTCGACAGCCACGACTTCCCCTTCAATGATGTAGTCTTTTGCCTTGATGCTCGCGCGAAGAGCGGCAACAACGTCTGGAAACTGGGAGGTTATGTTGTCAAGCCGGCGCGAATACAGAATTATGGTGTTGCCTTTGGCGTGTGCCTGGATGCGTTCTCCGTCGTACTTTTCTTCTGCAGACATGAGCCCCGGCATTTTCCTGTGAATCTCGGAAATCTTGTCAACGCGTTGTGCGAGCATCATCTGGACTGGCCGGAAGACTTGCACGTTGATCTTGCTCACTCCCTTGAGTCCTTTGTTCACAAGAGTTTTTGCAATGATGCCGATGTCCGGGCAGACGTTGTAGGCGTGCTCGAGCATTGTCTTGGCTGTTTTCGATCCAGTGTATGCAAGGGCGAGACTGTCGAGGATGGCTTTTTCGCCTGCGCCAAGCCGGAGTTGCCCAATGACGATGCGTGCGAGATACCGCGCCTCGAGGGGAGAGGCGGCAGTGAACAATCGTGACAGGTATGAAATTTTTCGTTCCTGGCTTCCAGCTCCAGCCGTGCGGGCTATGGAATGAAGTGTGTCAAAGACTTCTCGTGCTGACAACTCTCGCTGGCGTTTGCCCACAAGCTGTTCAGCGACTATGCCCGCGTCTCCGAGTTTTCTGAACAGTTTGTTCACGCGATTCGCCGGCTGTTCTGTCGCGTTTGCAACTGCCTTTAACACCATTTTTTCTGCCATGCCAAGATTGATGTCTTCGTATTTTGACGCGATCTGCCCAAGAGTCAGATAGGAGACAATGTCGATTTCTGCCAAAGGCACTGTTTTGAAGAAGTCTGAGAGTAATGCGCGTATTTGGTTGCCGCTCGTGATGCATTCGAGTTTCTGATACACATCAGCCATTTGCGAAAATTTTACTGCCATTGCGGAATTCTCCGTTCGTGATGGAGCCGAGCGAGGGTTCCTTTTTTCTTGCCAAGTGTAACCATTCCTGTTTCGTGTCGTATTGTCATGTGTGCGGGGTAGATTTCTCCCTTGAGTAAACTTTTCTTTGTCAAATGGCTGACGAGGTAGTGGTGGCCGTTGATTTTTTCTTTGGTGATAAGCTCGGCGTTGGTTCCATTCTTACGAGACCATATGCTGAGTCCGGCGTTGTCAAGGATGTCAGACACAGAGTCAACGATCACAGGCGTAGTGAAGTGGTGTTTTGCTGTAAACGACGCAAAGACGTGTGGGGCGTGGCGTTTGACCAGTGCACGATGGCGCGCGTTCATTGTTTGGGTGCGTGTGCAGGTTGTTGTACAGGGAAAGTGGAAAATGTATGGGAATTTTCTGTCAACGTCTTGTGTTTTCTTGTAAAACCCGTAATAGGTGTAGTGTTTGCGCACATAATTCATGCTGTGTTCTTTGGTGTATTGTTTCTGACAGCAAGAGGGGTAGCCAAAGATGCCTGCGCCGATGCAGTCTGCTCGTGCGTGTTGTCCTTTGCTTTTAAGAATTTTGTACGTGAGAAAGTTTTGTTTGGCGCGCTTGTCTGCGAACAAGTCATACCCAAACCAGATTCCTGCAGGAGTCCACACTACAGCGTTTCGCTTGACTGCACTGATTTCTTCGTACGTTTTAGGTCCTGACCTGAGGAACTTGATGCGGCAGTCCTTGAGGTGCTTTTCAAAATGGGCTTTGCATTCAAGGTTTTTGGGGCCGATCTTGAGTCGAACGTATGCGGCAGGCTTGATTCCTGTCGCGAACACAACGAGTTTTATTTTCTCAGACAAGTCGAACGCTTTGGCTGACTGAACATAGCGAATGAAGTCCTGCCTGCACTTGTCCATATCGCCCTCTTTTATACTGCTTAGGCACTGTAAACTATTAATAGTTTGCTTTGCACGATTGCATTTTTCCCCGAAGTATATGAGATTTTGGGGATGGGATTTTCATGATCTCAGAGATGCGCTGAGAGACGCCTATGTCATAGAAAAAGGAGGAGAGAACAAGTACGAAATTTATGTGCAAAAACAAGGGTACAAGAAAATCATCACTGTGTTCTGCACCGATGAGAACGAATTGGTGTGCATCACGGGCTCACTCTATTGGAAATGGTCAGGTGTTCAATACGTGCATGGTAGGTTTTTAAACCACTTGAGGCTTGCGACAGAATATGTACGATCGGTGGAATTTTTATAACGTGGCGATGAAAGATCAGGATAATGTCTTGTTACAGCGTGATGCTGATGTAATTGCGCAATCGCCCCGGGGCGACGGCAGAGCGAGTCTTGCTGTTTTCGACAGCATGCAGCGGCGTGCCGCGTACTTGTTGTTTTTGGTCGCAGAGAAGTTCAAATTGAAGGAAGATGTTGCGGACGATGCCGTGCAGGAAGGGTATTTTGGATTGCGCAAGGCATTGTGCAATTATGATGGCAGAGTGCCTTTTACTGCGTTTGCGTGCCTTGCAATTAAGAGAAGGATTATTGACTATCTGAATAAGAAGTACTGTCGCGACAGGTTTGAACAGGATTACAAAAAGGAACTCTACAGGACATGTCCAGTCGATCACTCCCGTCCGCGCGATGTTGTTGAAGGCAAAGAGATAAGTGATATTTTGAAGACACACATGCAACGCCTTCCTGATGTTCAAAGAGAAGCTGTGGAGTCCTTAATGTATGAGGGAGATTGCCAGCCGATAGCACCCACCGTAAGATGGAGACGTTGGAGAGGACTTATGCGGTTGCGACAGATTGTGCCTGAATCGGTACTCAGTAAATGAATGAACGCTTATAGAGAACTTTGAATAACTATCAAAT
>JACQMZ010000040.1 GCA_016203345.1 Candidatus Woesearchaeota archaeon
ATTCAAAGCTCTCTATAAAACTTTTGCGAGATTCGCTAGTATAGTAAATCGCACTATTTTTGTTTTATAATTTATGCGATTTACTATAATTCAAGATGAACGTCCTAAACCATGCCAGATAGAAAATCACGTAAATAATCGCGGCAACAAGCATGAATTTCTGGTCCTGAGGCAGGAAGTTAAACAATTGGACAGTGAGCCAATACAATCCAACCGCAAAGACATACGGCACGATAAAGAAATGCACTCGCAGAATGCCGACATCAAACACTGAATGCAACGCCTTCTTCACACTTAACGTATTGGCAAACGTGATATGCAAGAGACTCGTCAAGTGCAAAAAAGCAAGCACGCCCAAGCCGCCAATCCACGCAAAATAATTTGGCTTCAACCCAAACATCAATATGATCCCAGGAACAAGCCATAACAGCCACCACAACAGGGTTAACTTGAAAAACCCGACAAAGAACTGTTTTGACGGCTTCTTATTCAACAACAACAGCCAAATCAAGCCCTTGCATGCCGAATACACGACAATTTCCAGCACCAAAACAACCACCATAACAAGAGCGCCGCTCACGAAAAACCACTTCATCACAGACAACGCCTGCTGAGCCGCGGCCTGATCAGCAAGAACAGCAGGCGACAACGTCACAGACTGCAACTTGTACGCCTCAGCAACCAGCTGATTCTTTGCAAGAATAGCGATAAAAAACGTGAAAAACCAGTACAAGGCGTCCACCAGCGCAGAATACACAACATGAGGACTCAAAGAAAAAGAAGAGCGAACCGCCTGCCACACCGTCTTGACATGCTGCCACAAGTTCATGCACTCGGTGAGCGAGAGAGGCTATTTTAGCCTTTCGAATTTTTGTGAACTCGCACGCTCGTTCAACAAAAATTCATTAAGCTTACTTGCTGTAGTCTGCCACGAACTGCAACTTGCCACGCACCAGCCTATACACCCGATCAGACGAGCGCGAATACCAAAACCCCCTGCCAAGATACAAAAACATGTGCTCTTCTACTTCCTGAACAATTTTCTCCATCTCTAATTGCGTATACACCTGAATCTTTTCTTCCAATACTGATTCCATGCGAATCACCTCAAACGCAACAAGAAAAAAATTCCTTTAGATGCGTTGCGGAGAAAAAACCGGAAACTTTGCGGACCACACCGGAAAGATTGCGGAAATTAGGGCGCTTAACTTAAAAAGAAAACAAGAAACCGCTAAAATCCCCTCTCCTAAGAGGAGGTGTAGGGGGGGGTCCTCCATGTGCTTCACCCGACTCCTTAACTGTTACCGCTCCCTTCATGCTTGGATGATTATTGCACTGAGAACTTTGAAAACCGACCGAAGGGAGGTTATTCAAAGTTCTCTGTCATAATGTTTAGAGAGAAACGGAAGTTTTGAATGGTGACAGCATTCGCGCCAGGAGCACCCGGAACGGTGGCGTTCTCTTCAGCAAAAGGCCTTGTGGCAGCACCCTCATACTGGCGAATCGGTACTAGACATTTGACTGACACGTTGAGACAAAATCTTTAAATACCATACAGACCTAACTTTCGCTTATGCAAGAAACTATCACTATTCCAAAGATCGAGTATGAACGACTGAAGAAGCTTGAGAAAGTGGATCACGATTTAATCGCACAATTAGTTGAAAGTCTAGAAGATGCTAAGTGTGGCCGAATCCGCCGTGTTGCCTGAGGATTTCCTTGATTATTTCGTAATAGCGATCTAAACAAAGATTTATAAGGAATGCTATCACTAACATATCAATGACAGAAGCAGTCGCGCAAGTCTTAGAAAGGCTGGAACAAGAACTCAAGCACATTCGATCGGATGTGGAAGAAATCAAAGACATCGTGTATCCGCCTGAAAGCAAAATTCGACCAGCATTTATCAAAGATGTCGACCGTGTAGAACAAGAGATAGGTGCTGGAAAGCGTAAAAGATTTTTGAGTCCTGACGAAGCCAAACGTTTTCTCACATCGCTCTAAAATGTCGTACACATATGAGTTCAGCGATGATTTTCTTTACGCGTTTCAGAAAGTCAAAAAGAAGGACCGAATTCTTGCGACGCGTATTCAAAAGAAAATTGACGAGATCATCAGCAATCCAGAACACTTCAAGCCTTTACAACACGTTTTGAAAGGCAAAAGACGGGCACATGTTGGCTCATTTGTCATCCTCTATGAATTCAAGAATAATGTTGTGTTGTTCATCAAGTGCGAGCATCACGACAACGTGTATTTGTGATCATCAATCCATGCCCTAAAACCCACTAAAGTCTTCCCTCTTCGGAGCAGGTGCGGGTGGTGCGCCCGGTGCCGCACCAGACTCTTTGACAGTGATGGAACCCTTCATGCTCGGATGATTATTGCACTGGTACGAGTACGAGCCTGCTTTGGTGAAAGTTTTTCTGAACGTTTGACCCTTGGCGAGATTGCCAGAGTCAAAACTTTCTGGACCATCTGTTGTGGAAACTGTATGCAGGGCGTCATCCTGATTCGTCCACGTGATGGAATCACCAACATTTATAGTCATAATATTTGGGCTGAAACGGAAGTTCTGAATCGTGACAGCATTCGCGCCCGGAGCACCCGGAACGGTGGCGTTCTCTTCAGCAAAAGGCCTTGTGGCAGCGCCCTCATACTGGCTTATAGGAACGCAGAAACGACCTTCTTGCTTGCCATCAAAAGAAGTAATTTTCGGATTCCAGACAAGGCAGACTTGGTTGTAATTGGTGGTGGAGATCGGAGGGATTAATGCATCACCACCTAATCTCCCATCAGAAGCACCATCAGGAATAATCTTGTCTTCCCCAAACGCCTTCACAGACTTTCCCTCCCCACTAAACTCAACATTATACGACATCTGCTTTTCCAACGGATTTGTCAAAGAGTACGTAATTTTGTACTGGAACTGCTCAATTGTTTTACCTGCTTCCACGAAAATAATGGGAAGCGATTTTTCTGCCTGCAGACTAACAACACCCAACGCCTCACCACGCGGACCCCTGGCGACCAACGCAGTACCGCCCGGCTCCGAATCGATGTACCCATCACAAATCTTCGACACCCAACAATCCACACCACCCAACAAAATGGTTTTACAGAAAGCTTCGTCGACCTCCTGACGCATCTCAGCAAGCTTTTCGTCGCCGATGAACAAGTTGCCCAATTGGGCGAGACCGGAGAATTCACGATAGCCTTTGAGCAAAGCAGCCATTGCGCTCACCACTTTCAACGCGACATTCTGCTGGTCAAACTTCGCCTCGGCAGATTGCTGCAGTGCCCTTGCTTCTTCCAGTCTGGCTGTTTCACCCCTGTTAATCGCATTGCTCAACTTGGTCTTAACATCAGTTTGCTCCCGGCGCAAATCTTCAAGACGCTGCGTCTCCTCCGGTGTTCTATCAGTCTCAGGCTTGCGCTCCAAGGTGTCAATCTGATCTTCAATCGTGTCCAGTCGTGCCTGACGTTCAGTTGCAAGCGTGCCCAACACCTGACGATTCAAGGCAGCATTCTCGGCCACCTGATTAGCAAGCTCTTCACGCTGCTTCTCAGACTTTAACTCCGCCTCCTCATCACCTTCCTCAGCCGCACGCTCCAAATCAACCACCCTGTTCGCAGCAACAGTACGCGCATTCTGAAAATCACGGTTTATCTGGGCCAGAATTACTTCACGAGGATCGCTTCCTGGTGGCACCCCGTTTAAGATTGAAGAAACACTTTGACCCCCTATGCTGGCATCCTGTAATTCAGTCTCCTTTGCAATAATACTTGCCGTATTTGCATCAATTGATGTCGTTATTTCATTAAGACGAGCGACACTGCGTGTGTCAGTTAGTGCATTCAATCGATCTCTCTCCGCTTTAAGATCACGATTGGTGGCCTGCAATGCAGTCAATTCATTCAGTTTACCTTCCACACTCGCAAAATCAGCCCTACTCTGCGTGCTCAATGCACTTAACGCACGCACGCGATCTTCTGAAGAAACAGTTCCCAGAGAAGTAAAAACAGTTCCTTCTTCACTATATATTACCCTCCTAATATTCCCTTCTGCATCTATCGCATAATTATCTATCACCCTGTCTGTGGACGATTTACGCAAATCAGGACGAGATGGTTCTTCAGGTGAAGGTGCTGCGGCCTGAGGTGCTCCAGCTCCCGCGCCTGCGCCTGGCAGTTGTTGTGAAGTAGCACGCCTGGCCAATTCTGTCCGCATTCTTGAACTCTGTGTCTCAAGTTGACCTCTTTGTCTTGTGCGAACATCGATCTCTCCTTGAAGCCTAGTTGCCTCTGCTCCGGTCGCTCGTGACCGTTGCGATATTAGCGTTCTAATTTCTAAATTGATGGTTACGATTGTTTGAATATTTCCTTCGATTGTTGATTGAAGCTCCGTACTTTCTTGTGGGAACGCTAGACCTAGTGCTGCGGGTGGTGGTGGTTGTGGTTGTGCTTGTGCTCCTCCTCCTGCCGCTGCTGCTTGTTGCCGCGCTCTTGCCGCTTGCGCCTGTTCGATAGCATGGCGATCTCTTGTAAGCGCATTTCTGAATTCCGTCAACCGCCTTTTCTGGTCATCGGAGATATCAGTTCTGCCCAAAACGACGTCAATTTCTCGTACTGCCTCGTCATTTTTTCGGAGCGCGTCTCTTTCAGCTTCCAGTCGAGCCACGAATACAGTAGGAGAATCTCTAACATTTATAGCTGCAATTGTCGCATGGCTTGCAGTATAAGCTGCACTTATTGCTTTGGATACTCCGGTATCTGATGCAGGCGTAGGAGCAACAGTTGTCGATCCTGCGGTTGATTGTGTTGCAGGAGTAGTAGTGCTGGCTGTTCCTGATTGTGCGGGGGCTGGTGCTTCTGGTGCGGTGGCCGCTGGCACTGCAGGTGCAGCCGTGACCGGTGTTTGTGCTGTTGCAGATGGTTGGGCCGCCACGGCTGGAGCTGCGGGGGCTGCTGCTGGTTGTGCTGGTGCTGGTGCTTCTGGTGCGGTGGCCGCTGGCACTGTAGGTGCACTCGGCGCGACTTGCGCGTTTTCTTGTTCCCTTCTTAATATGTTTACTTGTCCCCTTAATGTTCCAACATTTAATGCCGCTTGTTTTTGATTGACGAGAGCTTGGTCCCTTGCCGCAATAATGCGGTCAATCGTCCTTTGTTGGCTCTGAATAGCGGTTGAGGCTGCACCGTCCGCATGTAATCTTGCCAAATACTCTTGTTGCGTGGCCAATTGTGTCTCTGCCTCCTCACTCTGTAGACGGTATGTGATCGTGTCTCTCTCTTGTTGCTCAGCTCGAGCGGTCAGTATTACTATTTGACGCTCTGTTTCTACGCCTGCGTTGAGGGGAGGGGGCAGTGTAACTGAAGACACAGGGAGTTGACCTTGTGCACGTGCTGCTGGTGTGGCAGGTTCAGGTATTTGGTATGTACTTCTCAGACGCACTGCTACCAGCGAATTATACGATACGTCAGCGTTTGGAGGTAACTCTCCTGTTGGACCAACGAATCCTGTTCCACCGCTTACACGCCCGCCGTATCTACCGTGTAGATAAGCGAATCCTGATTCTAGATTAGGTGGTACGTCGGTATCTACAGTCCATCTTCCAGAATTCGGATTACTTCTATACTCCCACCTACTTGATTCGGAGTTAAACTTGTAATAATAACGGCCATAAACTCTTCCCGGGAAGCTGAGATCGGGCTCATCAGCTATCACCGGCACAACTATCAAAATCACAGCAATCATTGCGAACAGTTTTTTTAGAGTCATGGGGTCTGCGCCTGCTTCTCCGCTTCTTCTCTTTCTGAAATTATGTTGTCTAACTCTTTACAGTTGTCTTCGCCTGTTTTGAAGGCGTCTTTGTTTACCAGTCCTTGAATGCTGGAGACTGCATCGCCGACTCTTGCTGCCGTTTTGGGAATTACGCACAAGGCGTACGCCAGAAGGGTTGTGCCTGTGCTGTCTTGCTGTGCGCACAAGTCGGTGGCAATGCCGCCACCAAACTGCTTGCACCCTCCACAGAGGCATCCTGAAACTAGTGCTACTGCTGCAAAAGGATTGCTAAACGCTTCCTTAAACATGTTCAGGAACTGATTGTATA
>JACQMZ010000048.1 GCA_016203345.1 Candidatus Woesearchaeota archaeon
AGCGAGGGAGTTCGCAAAATTCGTACCCACAGAATAGCTAAACAAGTACCAATTACGGACAACAACACAACTCTCCTGCCTTCAAGAGCCAAAACTCTGAGGGTCCCAACCGCCGTCGCGCGCACAATTCAGGGAACAAACGAGGTTGGGTAGTGCGCGGAATCGGCAACATCCTGCAGGGCAGCACACACGGCTGATTTCGAACATGCTGCTGGGTTTCCAAACGCTGCGCCTTCTGTTGCTGTCTCAGAAACGACAGACGGCGCGCTTCCTGCTCCACAACACGCCGTTGCTCGAGTTCCTGCGCAGACACTGGCTTCGCAGTAGCAAATTTCCTGACGGCCCAACCATCAATGAGGACCAACCCAGATGGTGTCCATAAGAGCCGAACTGCAAACACGTCCACGACAAGGACTGCGAACACAATAACCAGCACTATTTTTTTCATGACTATAACGTCCACGGAGTCAAGATTTATAAAATGTGGGTCAGTTAGAGTTTACATGACACTTGACACTCTACTTGACGACGTCCAACACAGCACCAGCATACGTGAGGAATGTTTCAGCAGTGTGTATGACAGAGGGTACTTTCCTAATGTCGCACGAGCAGACGCACGCAACACGTTCGATGCAGACCTCCTGACAGACACGCCGAGAAGACAACAATTGCTCAGCACATACCTGCCAGTCTACACTGAACGCAAGCAGTACCAAACAAAATTTGGCAAGGCAGCAACAGTTGCGGCAGTCGGCGGGCTGGCATCTGCACTCGGCACCGGACTACTTGCGCTGGCAGGATTAACAGCGCTGTGGACAGGAGGAGTATTGGCGGCGTATTATTGGTGGAAAAAACGACGCTAAAGTGTCAGAACGGATAACCCAGTCACTTTCTTAAAATCGTTATCTGTAGTAATAAGCGGCACGTTGCGCACAAGGCAAATCGACGCTATGAGAATGTCTAATTTGCAGATCATGCGTCCGCTTCTCTTCAGATGCAATTCCAATTCCGAACTCTTGAACGCAGCAGCCGCATCGAATGGGAGAATTTCAATATTTTTCAAAAACTCCACAACCTTTGCCCGGTGGCCATCAGACACTCCTGCCAGCACTTCATGCACGCTGATGGCACTCGTTGCGTAAGCAACATCACCAAATTTCTCTTTGATTCTTTCACCCTCACCTGATCCTGCCAGCACATGAATAATCGCAGATGAGTCAAGAATTGCCATGACTCTTCCACAGCTTGTGCTGACGACGAGCAAACTCCTCGCCAAACTCTTTTTTGTACTGCCCGACATTCTTCAACCATAGTTTGGTGTCTTTGTCATTCATTTTCAAAATTCCAAAGTACTTCTTTACAGCCTCTGACCGCGCGCTTGCAACCCGCAAAATGACATCGCTGAAACTCTCACCGCCATGCTTCATCCGCTTTAACGCATCATACGCGTCCTCAGTCACCGTTAATGATTTGATCGTCATACTACACGTAAGGGTACACTTATATATAAAACATACGTGAGAAATCTATCACAGACTGTAAAGGTATGCTGGAGGACTGCAGTTGCGAGGAACCTGAACGGATTTTTCTGGGTTGGGACATTTCTTCACCAACAAAAGAACAGCGCTGTTTTTCTTTCGTGACACTCGAACAGTCGAGGATTTTGAGTATCTGAAACAAGGATTAGATTTTGAGAGCCATCCGCCGTGGGAAGGGTAGGATCTTCTGCTGAGACGAATGTTTATAAGCCACTGTATCTGCCGCAGTCTGTGGAACTCCGCAAAGTATTTCCAAACGGTTTACGCGCCATCGCCGATCCCATCGACAGGCGTTATGCTGTTCTGAAAGTCGGCATTGACGTTGGCGCTAAAAACGAAAGCAGAGGCAAGAAAGGCGGCGCACACCTTCTTGAACACATGATGTTTCGATCGAATGAATTCAGAACATCTGACCAGATAGCAGAAGATTCTGAATTTCATGGATTGTACACAAACGCACACACCTCGTTAACTGAAACAACCATTAAGATCACGTTCCCCCCAAACCACCTTTCACTCGCTGTTGAACTTGCGTATCAAGCCGTGAAAAGCAGACAACTTAAACTTAACTTTGAATGATATCATACAACTCAAAAACACGTTTTATGTTCCAAACGCAATGGTCATTGCCGTTTCAGGAGCAGTCGAGCCAACACGCTGCTTTAGCGAGATAGAAAAAACATTCGGAACACTGGAAGCTAAAGACGTCTGTCAACCCGTGATTGAATGGAAATTCCAACCAGGCACGACATACGTCGAGTTTGACGATCTCAAGGACAAACAAAAACCCGAGCAGGATCAAGCACTCGTCTACCTAGTTTAACGGGTAAACGGACTCGACCACAAAGACACTGCATACCTGCCCCTGCTCTCTACAATGATTGGACAGGGATTCACGTCGCACATGTTTCGCGAGCTCAGGCGTGAACGAGGAATTGGTTATGCGCCACGTGCAACGTACACAGCCATGGGAAGACACGCATTTCTGGCATTAGGCGTTCCTGGACTTCACCCGTCAAACTGTGAACAGGCCATTGGCATCATGCAGGACATAGTTCATCGCATGAAGTCAACGCTTGCTCATCCGGACTTTCTTGAAGGAAAGAAGACACAAATGATCGCCAGCAATCACATCAATCTTGATGAGCCTGGATACAGAACAAATGCTTTCCTGACTCAGGAATTTGATGCTCCATACTATGACTTCCGGGACATTGCCAAGCACCTCAGCGAAGTGACACCTGAACAATTGCGCGACGCAGCGGAACGTAATTTGCAAGGGTACCAGATCTTAATCGCCAGCGCTCCAGGATACACGAATCGCTTTCATGCACAAAATCCCTGAACGACCATGCGAACTCTGGAGTTTTATTCTACATATGCACCACCTTTTTAAGCGCAGACACATTTGTTTCAATCATGACGCCGTACGAAAAATTAGTGGTAATGAATGCAGTGGACAGATCATTGGACGACGCATTGAGTGCTGGCGACGCTCGAGTTTCGGCACAAATAATGGATGCCGCGGCACACCTTGCGCGCAGCAGTGAACTCTTTTCACTTGCTGGAGCTGCTCAGCACGTAGCAAATGCATTCAGAATATATTCCTTACCTCCACTTGAACAGAAGAATAATCTGAATTACTTGTTTCAACGTAATCAATAAACTGTGTGCGGGAATACTCATTCGTTCGCAAGCTTTATAAATTAACCATAGTTAACTTCACTATGGTTAATCGCCTTCTTCACCCGCAAGAAGTAGAAGTATTCTACATCCTGCCAACCCTCCGGAAATACTTTGCGGTCTATATGAAAGAACAGGGATTCTCGCAGAAACATATTGCTGAATTGCTGGAAGTGGAAAGCGCCACAGTCAGCCAGTACGTGAACGAAAAGCGCGCAAACAAAATCCAGTTCGACAACCACGTTCTCAAAGAAGTCAAACACGCGGCAGCCAACATCACAGACAAACTCTCCATGCTCCGCGAAACACAACGCCTCCTGAGATACATCCGGCAGTCAAACGCGCTCTGCGTCATCCACCGCCAACTCTCAAACCTCCCTAACACTTGCACGCCTTCAACTATCGGCTGCTCAGTCGGAGGTGAGCTTGGTGGACCAAGACTTTGTCATTGACAGAAGCAGATATGATGACGCAAACACCGACACGTCAGTCTTCAAAGCACCTGCAGGACTCACCAAAGAAACAGTAATGGAAATCTCCAAACAGAAAAAAGAGCCAGACTGGATGCTTCAAAAGAGACTCGCGGCATTTGAGCACTTCGAAAAAACGCCATTGCCCACATGGGGTCCAAGCCTCAGCAAGCTCGACCTCAACAAAATCACGTATTTCGTACGGCCAGGCGCGAAAGAAAGCAAACGCTGGGAGGACGTGCCAGAAGCCATCAGAAAAACAGCAGAACGCATCGGCATCCCCGAAGCAGAAAAGCGAGCACTCAGCGGCGTCGGCTACCAGTACGACTCAGACGTGGTGTACCACAACATCAAAAAGGAATGGGAAGAACAAGGAGTCATATTTGAAAACATGGACGTCGCAGTCCACAAATATCCTGAACTCGTACGCAAGTATTTCATGACAAGCTGTGTACCCATCAACGACCACAAATTTGTCATGCTCCACGGCGCAGTCTGGAGCGGAGGCACGTTCATCTACGTTCCCCCGGGAGTCAAAGTCACCATTCCCCTCCAAGCATACTTCCGCATGAATGCGCAAAACGGCGGACAATTCGAGCACACACTCATCATCGCAGACAAAGGCTCAGAAGTTCATTACATCGAAGGATGCAGCGCTCCACGTTTCGAAGCAAGCGCTTTGCATGCAGGATGCGTAGAAATCCACGTGCTTGAAGACGCAAAAGTCCGCTATTCCAGCGTTGAAAACTGGAGCAAAAACACGTATAACCTGAATACGAAGCGTGCTGTTGTTGACAAAAACGGCGTCATTGAATGGATAAATGGCAATTTGGGTTGCCTCACCGAAGGAGCACAAGTGTTTACAAACCCCAAAGGCCCCATTTCGATCAAAAATATCGATGTAGGCAGCAAAATCTATGTCTGGGACCACACAACAAATAGGATTGTCAAAAGCATGGTTAAAGGTAAAGTTTTCAGCGGTAAAAAACCAACATACCGATTAGAAGCAGGAGGTAGAGAAATAGAAGCAACAGCTAACCATCCATTCTTAACACTCACCCATCAAAAACGCCAACCACATCACAAAAAAGCATTTTTTCAACATGAATGGAAATCCCTGTCCTACTTAAAAGAAGGAGATCTTGTTGCCATTGCAAAACAACTGCCGATCGAAGGACAACCATTCAAACTACCACCCATAGAGCACACTCACAACGTAAACAGCAGAAATCAGTACGGAACCTTCACTATGAATACAAAGCATTTATTCAATGAAAACATAACTTTACTTAAAGAAACCACTGAAGATTTCATGTGGCTCATGGGTCTTCTCTTGGGCGACGGACATATCGATACAAAGCATAATAAAATAAACATCGCCATACCAGAACAGGAATCTCTTCAAGAAACAGTCATTGACGTGGTGTACAAACTTTTCAATTATTCTATCACCTATAAAAAAGACCGCTACGTTATCATCAATTCAAAACTATTAGCAATGCTATTCTCACAAATAGGCTTTGGCGGCACTGCAAACACAAAACGCATTCCAAACTGGGTGTTTACCCTGCCAAAAACGCACATACAGGCACTCATAGCAGGATACTTTGATTCAGACGGTCATGCGCATAAAAACGCTTTAGCATTCACCAGCATCAACAAACCCCTTCTCAACGACCTTCGACTACTCGCCACCACCGTAGGATTTGGCGTTTCACAAATATTTAGCCATGGAAAAAAAAGAAAAACAACTATTCTTGGTGTTGATTGCAATGCACAAGACTCCTGGCGAATTCATCTCAACGGACCACTTGTTCATTCATTTCCATCACGCAGTCATGAAAAACAAGAGAAAATAAAACTCATCAAAACAAAAAGAAACTACATTTCTGCGGACGGTTTAAATTTCAAAAGCAAAACCAATGAATATATTGGCTTTGCCACCATAACAAAAATCGCCCCACTCGGAGAACAACCAACGTATGATATAGAAGTAGAAAACTATCACAACTTTATTTCCAACGGCTTAATTGTCCACAATTCTGGATGCACCATGCTCTACCCGTGCAGCATCCTCCGCGGAGAAGGCGCGCACGCAGACAGCCTCGGCATAGCATTCGCCGGACCAGGACAACACCAGGACACAGGCTCCAAAGTCATCCACGCCGCGCCTTACACCACCAGCGCCATCCGTGCAAAAAGCATAAGCAAAGGCGGAGGCATCTCCAGCTACCGCGGCTACCTCCGCACTACACGAGGCGCCCAAGAAACAAAAAGCACCGTGGTCTGCGATGCGTTGCTTATCGACGACACATCAACTTCTAACACTTACCCATTCATGAAAATCGAAAATAACGACGTCGACATCTCCCACGAAGCAACTGTTGGAAAAATCGGCGATGAAGAAATATTCTACCTCATGAGCAGAGGATTGACAGAAGACCAAGCGCTCAAAATGATCGTTGCAGGATTCATCGAGCCAGTCGTCAAACAACTCCCCCTTGAATACGCAGTCGAACTCAACAAGCTGATCGAGCTCGAAATGGAAGACAACGTAGGATAACACCATGACTGCAACACTTCTCTCCCACGAGCCAGACTGGCTCATCACCCACCGGAAAAAATCCCTTGACGCATTCACCGCACTCCCTGCACCACTCTTCAAGTACGGCATAGGCATTTTTGTAGACACGAGCATGCACGATTTCAGCAGACTCAGAACAGATGCACCTGAGGAACTTGCCATCAGCGCACCATGCGAAGTTGTTGTCACGCCACTTGCCCAAGCAATAAAGGAAAATCCAGGCTATTTCCGCGCATTTCTTTCAAATGTTCCGCAAGACAAGTTCCTCACCCTCCACCACGCATTCTTCAACAGCGGCGTCGTCCTCCGCATTCCCGCACACACGACCGTTTCTCAGCCGATCATGATCACCGGCGATCTTGACCGCCCCCTCATCGACTTTGTTTTTGTCATCGCAGAACCAAACAGCACGGCAACCATCATCGACTGCGCACAATCCTCTGTCTATTCCAGCCACGTTGTTCACATCAGCGCACAAGACAAGTCACGCGTGACATACGTCACCCACCAAAACAACGACGAACGCACCCTGGTGCACTCGCGCAAAGAAGCAGACGTGTCCAGCGACGCACACGTCACGTGGATCGATTCCACGCTCGGCACACGGTTCACCCACTCCACAACACTCACCCGCCTCAACCAGCAAGGCGCTGAAAGCCACACGCACGGGCTCTTCCTCGGCACAGGACAACACGTGTTTGACATCAACACGCAAACACTCCACAACGCCCCAAAAACAACATCCACGATGACCACGCGCGGCGCGCTCAGCGGAAACGCAAAAGCAGTCTACCGCGGACTCGTACGCATTGAACAACACGCCCGCGGCTCCAACGGTCACCAAAAAGAAGACACGCTTCTCCTCAGCAAAAACGCAGAAGCAGACGCTGTTCCTTATCTCGAAATTAACACAAACGACGTCACGTGCAGCCACGGCGCCACCATCGGACGCGTCAACAACGAACAACTCTTCTACCTCATGAGCAGAGGAGTGACAGAAGCAGACGCCAAGCGCGCCATCATCGAAGGATTCTTCGAACCCATCATCAACCACATCACGCACAGCCCACACCAAGACGCTATCAGAAACACTATCAGCAGGCAAACGCTATGATATTCCAACAAACGCTTCACGTTGAACAGCTCAAATCAGACTTTCCAATACTCGCTCAACAAGTACACGGCAAACCGCTCGTCTACCTTGACAACGGAGCCACAACCCAAAAACCACGCCGAGTCATTGAGGCCATGAACACATATTATCACGAGTACAACGCAAACGTTCATCGCGGATTATACAATCTCAGCGCACAAGCCACGCACGCATACGAAGAATCCCACCGAAAAGTCGCCGAATTCATCGGCGCGTCATTCGAAGAAGTCATCTTCACCAAAGGAACAACAGAAAGCCTCAACCTGCTCGCGTACTCGCTCGGCAACACCCTCCAGCCAGGCGACGAAATCGTGCTCACACAACTTGAACACCACAGCAACATCGTCCCCTGGCAGCAACTCGCCAAACGCAAAGGACTTGTCCTGAAATACATCAAGCTTACGCCAGACTTCCACATTGACCTCGCCCATGCCCGTGAGATTGTAACTCCGCGCACAAAAATTGTATCTGTCGCACACGCGTCCAATGTCCTTGGCACTATCGCTCCAGTCAAGGAACTTGCGCGCATCGCACATGACAACGGCGCACTTTTCATCGTAGACGGCGCACAAAGCGTGCCACACATGCCAATTAATGTGCGAGAGATCGACTGCGACTTCTTCGCATTCTCAGGCCACAAAATGTACGGTCCCACAGGCATTGGCGTCCTGTACGGCAAACGACACCTGCTCGAACGCATGGACCCTTTCCTGTTTGGCGGCGACATGATTCGCGAAGTGCATTTTACGCACTCCACATGGAACGACCTGCCGTGGAAATTCGAAGCAGGCACGCCCAACATCGCAGAAGCAGTCGGACTTGCAGCAGCAATAGACTATCTCACCGGTGTCGGGATGCGCCACGTCCAGGAATATGAAGCAGACTTGACCGCATACGCACACCAAAAACTGTCATCGCTCAAAGGAATCACCGTGCTTGGCCCCAAAGGAGCAAGAGGCAGTGTTCTGTCTTTCACCATCGACGGCATTCACCCCCACGACGCCAGCACCCTCCTTGACAGGGAAGGCATCGCTGTCAGAGGTGGACACCACTGCGCCATGCCCCTCATGGGCCTGCTCGGCATCACCGGCACCGTGCGCGCCAGCCTCTCGTTTTACAACACGCACGAAGACATCGACAAGTTAGCGGCCGCAATCATCAAAGCACAAGAGGTATTTGGCGTATGACAATTATTGATCCCATGCAAATCGGAGACAGGGAACTGACAGAGGAAGAAGAAATTTACAAGGAAAACATCCTCGACCACTACAAGCACCCGCGCAACACAGGCACGCTTCCTGAGTGTACAGTACACCACCATGAACACAACCCGTTGTGCGGCGACCGCATCGAAATCTTCCTCACATTCACCGACGAAACATGCACAGACGCGAAATTTGTTGGGCAAGGATGCGCCATCAGCCAAGCCAGCATGAGCATGCTCTCGGAACAGCTCAAAGGAAAAACTGTAGACGACATCAAACGCATCACGAGCGACGATATCCTCTCCCTGCTCGGCATCCCAGTCGGCATCGTCAGAATCAAATGCGCGTTGCTTTCTCTGAAAACCGTACATGTGGGAATTTCTCACTGGGAGAATTTTACGAATTCGGCGACTACGTCGCCTCATTCAGTAAAATTCACGGAGACAGGTGAATTGCCATGACAAAAACTCTCCGCATTGAAGACCTTCACGTCAGCGTTGCCGGCAAACAAATCCTCAAAGGCGTAACGCTGGAGATCACCACAGGCACTGTTCACGCACTCATGGGACCGAACGGCTCAGGAAAAAGCACGCTCGCACACGTCCTCATGGGACACCCAAAATACACTGTTGAAAAAGGCAGAATATTTCTGGACGACAAGGACATCACCCACCTGCCACCAAACGAGCGGGCAAAACTCGGACTGTTCCTCAGCTTCCAATATCCTGCAGAAATCACAGGCGTCAAAATCACCAGCTTCCTCCGCACGGCCTACAACACGCTCCACAACACCAACATGTCTGTAGTTGAGTTCCACAAACTCCTCAAACAAACCATGACAGAACTCGCCATGAACCCGGACATGATCAAACGCTGTCTCAACGAAGGATTCTCCGGCGGGGAAAAGAAACGCACAGAAATCCTCCAGCTCCTGCTGTTCAAGCCCGCGTTTGCCATTCTCGACGAAACAGATTCAGGTTTGGACGTTGACGCGCTTCGAATTGTCGCAGAAGGCATCAACAAAGCCCGCGGAAAAGACATGGGCATCCTCGTCATCACCCATTACAATAGGATTCTTGACTACCTTGCGCCAGACAAAGTCCACATCATGCGAGACGGAAAAATCCTCAAAACAGGCGGGCCTAATCTCGCAAAACAGATTGAAAGTCAAGGATACGAATTTTCCGAGTTCGCTTCGCTCACTCAGGAAAATTCTGGTGAATTATGATTATTACAAAAGACAACGTGATTGAAGCGCTGAAAAAAGTAGAGGATCCAGAATTGTTGATCGATGTTTGGACCCTGGGACTAATTTATGACATGGTGGTGCAAGAATCTGACGTGAACATCAAGATGACCTTTACCAGTCCACTATGCCCGTACGGACCACTGCTTGTTGAAGACATGAAACGCAAACTTGCAGACATAGGCGTCAAGCAAACACACGTCGAAATCGTCTTCGAACCCCCCTGGCAGCCAAACGAAGAAGTCAAAGAAATGCTTGGGCTGCCGTGAGGGAATTTACCAAAGCCGAGCCAAAGAATAATGAGGCATTGATTCTTATAGTAAATCGCATAAATTGAGAACTTTGAAAAACTCCGCTTCGCTTCGTTTTTTCAAAGTTCTCTGAAAAAAAGTGGTTTTTGAGTTGACTGACGTGATGTG
>JACQMZ010000042.1 GCA_016203345.1 Candidatus Woesearchaeota archaeon
AGGGTGATGATGGATATTCCCACAAGGAATGTTCCTCCAACGGAATTAACTACCTCAAACAAGGGCAGGGGGCGTAGTTCTTGGACTGTTTGATAGACGTTTGGCCAGATGGCAAATCTTGTGATGCTGGTGATGCTTTCCTTGTATGCGAGGGGGTTGCCAAAGCTGGAGGCAAAATCGTCAAACCGAGTGAATAATGTGACAAAGACGCCAGTGGTTACGAACAGTATGAGGAGGGTGATCACTGTTGTGCGAACGTGCGATTGGTGTCCGCGATGCCATTGGTATGCTTCGTGCACAGTCGCAAGGCACAGTACTGCTATGACTGTGTCAAAGAGGAACCACCATCCTTGCCAGACAAAGGCGTACAAGCCAAAGAAGAGTCCTGTTGCGGCAAGTGCGGCGTATCGCCGCCAAGAAAGAAAGTGAAGGGCAATGCACAATAATGCGAGGATGGCAACTGGAAAAAACAGATTGTACATGTCAGTGTCTATGTTGCCCCAACTGGTGAACGCAACTCCGTTTCCGAACAGGCCGAATAAAAGTGCTGAGAAAAATCCAGCAGGCGGACTGTGCAAGTGCGTCCCAAGCCAGAACACAATAACTATGCTTGCAAGTGAAAACAGCAGTGGCAGGTAACCTGCCGCTTCCATGAATGGAATCGTGGGGTCGATGAGTTTCCAGAGGCGATATGTCCAGGCGATTACATATGGGTGCAGAGAAGGAGTGACTATAGGTGATCCGAGTGGAGCGGTGACAAGAGAATCATATTCAGTTTCGCCTTTCATGGCGTCGCCGTACATGCCTTTTTCTACGAGGTTTCGGGCAAGGCGGAGGAAGTAGTAGGAGTCGATGTTGTACAGGTAGGAGTATATTTTGCC
Organism: Candidatus Woesearchaeota archaeon; assembly: GCA_016203345.1. Lineage (GTDB taxonomy): Archaea > Nanobdellota > Nanobdellia > Woesearchaeales > ARS49 > JACQIC01. The sequence goes on from JACQMZ010000042.1 coordinate 882, forward strand.
GTTTTGTTCGTACGCGAAAAAACGGCGGTTTTCCATGGCCTTTTGGGCGATGCGGGGTTGCATAAGTCCTGTGTAATAATTCCATCGCCGTGCGAGTTCGTGTGACGCAAGTGTTCGTTTCTCTTGAGCTGTTTTTCCTGGATATTTTTCAGCGATTCGCTTTTCGATTTGAGACACCATGTCTTTATAGACGTCCTCGTAAGCGAGCTGGTAATAGTGAAGCATTCCTTTTGTTTGGAGTCTCATCCACATGCCGCCCCATGGCCAGTATCCTGCGTTGGGCAGGAAGTGGAGTACCAGCACAAGCACCAGGAGCACGAGGGTTTTATGCTTGACGAGAAACTTGCACGCGTGGGTTGCCCAGCGCACAATGTCTTCTTTGGTGACGTGCACTTGCTGGTCCTTACTTTCCATTGATGATTCTTGTTCCCCCACAGTAAAAAAGAGAGGCAGGTCATTTAAAAAATGAGTGGTTTGAAACTAGTTTCATCACTACTCCTATAAGGTGTTTCATTGTTTTGGTTGATACTGCTTTGCGCAACAAGCAAGGCGGAGGCAACAACAATGAACATCCGCGAATCACGAAACTTGATCGGTATCGGCTTGGTGGCGCTGTTCGCGGCGCTTCTGGTGGTTTCAGTAACGTGGGTATCAAATCCTTCGCGTACAACAGCGCCGACAGGCATGAGTACTGCAGGCATGAGCACGGAAGGATTTTCTTCGTATGAAGAAATGATGGCGGCGCATCACGGCTCAAGTGGTGCGCAAGCATCAGGGGGAGAGTGTGGCGGTGTCCCTCAGGCGCATGAAGGGGTTTCTGCAACATCAGGTGGCATGTCTGAATATGGCGTAACTTATGACAATGCAGGATATGAGGCGCTTCTGCAGGCAGCCAAGTCTGTAAATCTGGACGCGAGCCAGACCAAGGTGATCGTTGGCCTTAACGTGCAAATGCCGTGCTGCGGCTTTACGTCTTTGCAGGCGTCTGGTAATTGTGAGTGCGGCCATCATGTAGCGTTGTACGGCCTTGCCAAGTTGTTGGTTTCAAAGGGATATGACAACGCTCAGATCCAGGAGGAGATTGACAAGTGGAAAATTGTGTTTTATCCTGAGGGTGGCTCAGGCAACACAGGAGGATGCTGAATGCGCAACGTCCTCACAATGCGCAACATCCTCAATAATTTGATTGCGCTGTCAGCGACCGTGCCTGCAGCGCTGGCGCACTGCCCGCTGTGCACTGCCGCAACAGGTGCCGCAGTTGTGACTGCAAGGTTTTATGGCGTGCCTGACAGCGTCGTTGGAGTCCTCATCGGCACGTTCGCTCTCGTGACAGGCCTCTGGGTGCACAATGCAATGAAGAAGCGCGGTTGGGTATTTATCCCCGCGCAGGCATGGGTTTTGTCTTTGGCAAGCGTTGTGCTTACGGTAGTAAGCCTGCATGTTGGCAAGCTCTTTGCTGCGCCTGTTTTGCTCTGGGGTATGCCGGCTTTGCTCGCAGGCATCTTGCTCGGCAGTGGCATGGCTGGAATTGCCGAAGGTGCGCATCGTGTTGTGCGATCTCATACTGGTAATCGTAATCTCGTGCCATTGCAGGGCTTGATCGCAGTAATGGCGGCGATGACAGTGAGCGTCGTCGTCCTTGGGGTGACGACATGAAAGCTCAAAAACCCGTGAGTGCTGGCCGCGCAGACTTGACGCACCAGGAGGACCTTGCCATCGGAGTGATGAATCTCATCAGTCTGGAGGAGCATTTGGCAATGACGTCTGCGAAGACAAACAAGCAGGAGTACGTGCACGTTCTTGGCGCTGTGCGCAAGCTCCGCGTCAAGTTATTGCGCAAACTCGTGACAAATACCGAAGGTGAACTGTGGTGCATCAGCAAACATCTTCTGGCAGGCACGATGCGTCTGATGGAAGTCGCGACCAAGTATGTTGAGAGCGATCCTGGAGCGGCGCACGATTTCGAGAAGAGCGCGTTCGACTTGTACAGCCTTTTCTGGCTGCTTCAAACGCCTGACAAGGAGAAGAAGGAGTCGCAGAAGACTCAGGAATCGGATGTGGTTGCGAAGGAGGAAGTGAAATGATTATCGACGAACTCAAGAAAAAGTTAAATAAGTCAAGAATTAAAGCCGCTCTTGAGACAGCGCTTTCGTGCTGTTTTGAGGAATAAATGATTTTGAGGGAATACTCATGCACAAGAATTTGAAAGAACGGATTGTTGGAACGGCAGGCAGCATTTCAGGTATTGCAGGCATCCTTGGATCCTACCAGATATGCCACACTGTTTGCTTAGGAATTGTGGCGCTTCTTGGCGTGCTTGGCGTTACTATCGTTGGCATGCCATTGGCTTTCCTCACTAATCTCGCCGTGCCTTTTTGGATGCTTGCAGTTTTCTTGCTGTCCATCACTGTCGTCTTGTATTTCACCAAGAGGTGTGTCTCCAAGAGAATGATCATGCTAAACACCGGCATAATAATTGCAGGCATACCGTTCCGGCCTGTGCAACCTTATGCTCCAGTGTTCTGGGTTATTGGCGGCGTGATTGCAGGGTGTGCGATCATTCTTTTCATACTGAATAATTTAAAGAAGAAGTGACAGGACACCAGGAGGTCTTATGGCATGAAACGAAAACATTCTCGACAACCAACACCTTTTGTATGGTACGGACTGGTGATTGTCGTCCTTGCTGTGCTCGTATACTCTCTTGCGGGGCTTTTGTTTCCTCAGGCAGAAGTAATCCCGTTGCAAATTGCAGAAAACACTTCTGAAACCCCTACAGGATTCATCAAGATCACGACTGGCGACACTGGTCAGGGAAACGTGGAGATCGCGCTCACGCCTCAGGGCTTTGTTGACAGAACTTTGCGTGTCTCGATCGAAGCCAACACTCATTCAGTCGACCTTTCGCCATTTGACTTGAAGCAGAGCGTCCAACTGGAGTATGATGGAAAGGTATTGCGGCCACTGTCTGCTCCATTGCTGTCAGGCCATCACGCATCAGGAACGCTTGTTTTTGAGGGCGTCGATGAGATTCAGCAATTTACGATTGTCATCACAGGCATACCTGCTGTCGAACGACGCGTGTTTACATGGCGCAAAACTTTATAAACAACACCAGATCATGTTGCATCATAGCGGGGTAGGGCAGTCAGGAGTGCCCGGTGTGGTTGTTTAAGCTTTTAAGCAATCCCGGAAGGCTCATAAGCACTCTTGAGAGACCCACAGAAGGCGCAAGAGAAACTTTTGCGCTTGTGGAAGTCAGAGGTTCAAATCCTCTCCCCGCTACTAGGCCACGGCATTGGCC
>JACQMZ010000037.1 GCA_016203345.1 Candidatus Woesearchaeota archaeon
TGATACGGCAATGCCCGCAAGGGCTTGACGAGAAGCGCTGCGTAAGGTTGCTGGGGATTATAAGGGGCCGCTGGAGCCCCTTATTTCATTGGCTGTCTGTTCTCTACCACATGGCAGTAAAGGTCGTTGGTTTTGATTTGGATGGCACGCTTGCTGGCGAAGAGTTTGACAAGCTAGTGTGGAACGAAGAGATTCCAAAATTGAGCGCTGCCAAACACAACATCCCTCTGGAAGAAGCAAAGACGCGTGTGTATGCCGATTATTTCAAGGCAAAGTATGTTGAGAACGTGCCAGAGTGGACGAATATAGAGTTCTGGTTCGCACGTCTCGGACTGGAACAGAGTTGGAATAAACTCTTGCAGGACATGAAAGGAAAGATTTATTTGTTTCCTGAATCTGTACAAGTATTGAAGAAGTGCGCGAAATACAAGCGCGTCATCATTTCAAACTCGCACCCCCACTTTCTTAATCTGAAGATAAAAATTGAAGGTTTGTCAACTTTCTTTGATGAAATCATATCCACACCTACTTTTCACCACAAAAAGAAATCCAAACACCTGTTTAAAGATCTGTGTGATCACTTCGGCATCAAGCCATCAGAAATGGCGTTCGTTGGAAATGATGAAGAAGACGACTATGACAATCCTCGCAGTGTAGGAATTCATGCATTCTTTTTGGACAGGTCCGGAAAGCAAAAGGGAGAGCACGTGGTGCATTCATTGACTGAGTTTCTTGACAAATTACGCGACTTGTAGTCATCTTTTTATACGTCTGTATTTCTCCGCATCATATGAACACCACCGAAAACTATCACGTAAAGGACTTATCTCTTGTAGAGCAAGGGAAGAGCAATATTCAGCTTGCAGAAGAGCGCATGGGCGCGTTAATAGGGATACGTGACCGGTTTACTCTCGAAAAACCCTTTCGTGATTTGCGCATAGGAATGGCTTTGCATGTCACAAAAGAAACCGCAGTCCTGGCGCAAACACTAACGGCAGGCGGAGCTGAAGTGGCCATCACGAGCTGCAATCCATTATCGACACAGGACGATGTGGCGGCCGCACTTGCCAAAGAAAAGGTCAGGGTCTGGGCGTACAAAGGCGAGACCGCGATTGACTATAGAACTTTTATTGCCAATGTGGCTGACACCAAACCGCACATCGTGATCGATGACGGGTGCGACCTGATTGATCACCTTCATACGAAAAGGCAAGAATTGTTGGTCGACGTGATTGGCGGGTGCGAAGAGACAACAACTGGCGTCAATCGCCTGCGTGCCATGCAGGGCGAGGGAGTGCTTCGCATTCCAGTCATAGCTGTCAACGACAACAACACCAAGCATTTGCTGGACAACTATTACGGCACAGGGCAGTCAACACTTGATGGCATTTTACGAGCTACAAACATCCTTCTGGCGGGAAAAACTGTTGTGGTGGCAGGATACGGGTCTTGTGGCAAGGGTGTAGCGATGCGCGCAGATGGAATGGGCGCGCAAGTCATAGTGACTGAAATGGACGCCTTCCGCGCTTTGCAAGCCACGTACGATGGGTACAAAATTCTGCCGATGCATGAAGCGGCAAGCATTGGCGACGTGTTCATCACCGTCACAGGCAACAGGCACGTCGTACGGCTTGACCACATGCGCAGGATGAAGAACGGAGTGGTGCTGGCGAACAGCGGACACTTTGATGTTGAAATCGATGTGGAAGGCTTGCGCCGCGAAGCATCTCAGCACTACCAAGTCCGTCCTCAGCTGGACGCGTATGTGCTTGACGGCAGAAAAATATATTTGTGCGGAGAGGGCAGATTAGTCAATCTGGCTGTTGCGGAAGGCCATCCGTCAGAAGTCATGGCGACATCGTTCTGCGGACAGGCGTTGGCAGTTGAGTATCTCGTAAAGAATCGCGGGAAGCTTGTGCCTGGCGTGCATGTACTGCCAAAGGAAATTGACGACCTTATCGCGCGTTTGCAGTTGCATGCGATGGGCGTCACGATAGACGCGCCAACCTCTGAACAGCAAAAATACAAGACTGAATGGCGGGAAGGGACGTAGAATTCGTCCACGCGGAAACTACTGTTCTGCACGTGATCGCGTTAGTGGAAAGCAAGGTTTATAAACCCGATGCAGTAATCAAAAGGCATGGTTCTCAGTCAGAAAGGCAGAGTTGGAAGAAAACCCACTGGCGGTTTGTACAAACAAGCGCGAAAGAAGCGCAGGTTTGAGATGGGGCGAACCCCGTCGTTCACGCGAGTGAGTGAGAGAAACAAAATAACTCATATTGCCACAAAGGGTGGCGGGTTAAAGGTTCGCATGCTTGAAGTGAAAACAATAAACTTATTTGACCCAAAAGCAAAGAAATTTGAGAAAGTGGACACCAAAGCAGTCGTGGAGAACCCTGCCAACCGCCACTACACCCGCAGAAACATCATCACCAAAGGCGCAGTTCTTGACACGCCAAAAGGCAAAGCCCGCGTGACAAGCAGGCCAGGACAAGACGGCACAGTGAACGCTGTCCTAGTTTAATATGTTCTTTTAAACGCTTATTTTACCGTTCATAAA
>JACQMZ010000039.1 GCA_016203345.1 Candidatus Woesearchaeota archaeon
TTGAAAAGGTGCGGAAAGAGGGCGCTGAGCTGAAGGCAGAGTATGAGAAGGAATTGAGAAAAATCTACGAGGGCTTGTGTAGTGGTTCAGTGACTGGTTTGCAGGAAGAGTTGGCAAAGAAGCTTGGGATTAAGAAAGATTCAGAGACTGATATGTTGGATGTTGCGCACATCATTGAGCGGTTCAGGCGGTTGGACTTGAGAAAATAGTTTGTGCGTGCATATGACGCGCGGTCATAGTGCTTTGTTTGTACGTGTTTAGCTTCTGTTTTCGTTCGCTAACCGTAAGGCTTTTCGAGAACACGAATTTTGCGAATTCGACGCTTCGCGCCTCATTCAGCAAAATTCACATACAAGCGTGGTCAAGTTACTACGGGACCCGCCGAAGTACGCTTGCTCGCGTAGTAATCCTCGCCATAGAAAAGTGAATTTTCTTGAGTGAGCGCTCACAACGCGAACTCAGAAAATTCGTACCCACAGAATAGCTAAACAAGTACCTTTGTCTTAATCAATCCATCCGCTTCCAAAGACCAAAGCAATTGACGTTGCCAGTGCTATCCCATACACAATTTTGTTCCACGCGAGCACTTTTGATCCATCCAGCATTAAAATTGGGAGGAGGTTGAAGAGTCCGAGCCAGAAGTTGATGAACATGCCTTCTTGTCCTATCATTTGTATGAATGGTATGTCTGCCGTCGCACTCAAGAGTCCGAACCCCAACCCTAAAACTAAATTCATTACAGGACCTGCGAGCGCGATGTGTCCATGTTTTCGTGTGCTCACCAGTCCCTTAATCATCACCGCTCCTGGTGCGGCAAAGATGAATCCAAAAAAGCTGAACAGCACAGCAAGCCAGAGCATTTGGTCAAATGCGCGGAATTCTGCCCAGCACCCGTACTTTTGAGCGACTGCTTTGTGGGCAAGTTCGTGCAGAAGAAATCCCAACCCGACAGTAAATGCAGAAATGGCGACGGGGATGATGAAGGAAGGGCTGAGCGAGAATCCGTGTCGCGCGATGGCGAAGGCGAGCGAGATGAGCAGCCATGCGCGCACCAGATGCTTGATTTCTTCAGGGGAGAACCGCATGCGTGCCTGAAGCTCTTGCCATATATAAATATGCTTCCGTTCGGAAAATTAGTGTACTTTACGCTCGAAATCCATTTAAATCAAGAGACAATTTCAGGGGTATGGCATCTCCACCGATTGACATTCGGAATGCTCCACCTGTGTTGCCAGATGAGGTGTTTATTCCTAAAGAGTATCTTTCGGATATTGATCATATTCTTGTGCGTCAGCGTTGCTTCAATGAGAGGATTCACGTCATGGCTGAGGAAATTTCGCGTGATTTTGAGCACGGCAATGGATTGGCTGTTGTTGTGTTGAAAGGTGGAAAGTATTTTTCCGATCACGTGCTGACTCATCGAATGATGAACGCGAAATTTGAGTACAGAACTGTTCGTGCCACAAGTTACCATGGCACTGAGTCATCAGGCAATGTGGCGTTGGAGTCAGACATCAGCGAAGATGGCGTGAAGAATAAGCATGTGCTTTTGTTTGAGGACATAATTGATACAGGAAGGACGCTTGACGCCATCACTCAACATCTGTTGCAGATGAATCCTGCATCTGTTGGAATTGCCGCCATGCTGGACAAGCCAGAGAGAAGAACAGTCGCCGGAATAGACTCCTTTATCAAGTATTGTGGCTGGATTATTCCAAACAAGTTTGTGGTTGGCTGTGGCTTAGACTTTGATGGCAAGTATAGGGATTTGCAGCACATCGCCGTCCTGAAACCTGAAGTTTATCATGGAAAATAAGCCCTATGCACTCATTAACTTTGCTCCTGCCCAGTTCTGGAATCAATTATTTGTGGCAGTTGGGCGGTCTGAAAGCGCTCTGCGATATGGGACTTGCAAAGCAGGTCAGGGAAGTGTACGCGTGCAGCGGCGGGGCGTGGGCTTCAATTTTCTTTGGCTTGGGACGAGACGTGATTGATGATTGGGTGTCCAAAGCGCCGCAGTTTTATCAGGACTGGCAGAAACGTAATAGGTTCAGATATGTGAGGCGCATGACGTCAGCACTTGCAGCCGACTCGAAGGTCATGCTTGAACCATACGGTTTCTTTCAGAAGTATAATCCTTGGTTTGCATCCTATTTCAAGCTGATGCAGGTGTATCCTAAACAAAGGGCCGAGTTTGTTGACGTGACGGGCAAGAATCCGCGCGACGTGCACAAGCTTGCCGTGGCGTCGTCAACTATCCCGCTTATTACTGGTATGCTCGCTTCAATAGAGGGACGGCTTTACGTGGATGGAGAAGTCATCCCTCGATTTGGTGTGAGATCAAGTGAAGAAGATAACGTCCTCGCGCTTGACCCGTATGGCACTGTTGAACATGCACATATCCTGGTCAGGCCAAGCCCTCCGCTTCCAAGCGGATTGCGTCTTGGTTCGCCGTTCTTGATGACGACGAGTGATTGCTCGAACTGGGTTCATACCCCGCAGCTTGCTGCGGTTGGGATTTTTTATTTCGAGCAGCTCATCAAAGATGGTTATGAAAGAACTCGCGAGTGCCTGTCGCGATCGCTACAATGAGATTGGGGCACCGGTGAGCGTGATGCCGCTGAGCGTTAGGATCGGTGCGTAACACAGGGGATTTAAATAATGGGACAACAGTTACGTTTATTCACTATGTGTTTTACCCCGTACATTTCGTTGTTAATAGCAATAATTGAGTTCGGGTTGGTGGCAGTGATGCTATTGTTTTTTCGTAGAACTCTGTTCAGAAACTTGTCTGCAATGTTCATTTTCCTTCTTGGAGTCTACCAGTTTACGGAGTTTATGCTGTGCTCTTCCGGGAATGTTGAGATCTGGGGAAGACTGGGATTTGTCGCCTACAGTTTTTTGCCCGCACTTGCCTTGCTTGCAAGTCTCAGATTTTGTAATATAAAAATTCACGAAATCTTGCTGTATCCGGTGCCCGTAGTTTTTTCATTGCTTGCTCTGCTATTGCCCGACTTTATTCTTGGAGGAAAATGCTATGGTTCGTATGTTGACGTCAAATTGCTGTTATTCCAGCCCGCACTCAATGTTGGATTTATTCCTGGCATGGTTTATTGGGGTTACTATTTTAGTTTTATCTTCCTTGCATGCTATTTGTTGTACCGTAATTACAGGACAGCCACGAAAGCAAGAAGAGAAATAGACGTGATTGAGGTGATCGGTGTTCTCATCATGTTTGTGCCCACATTGACACTTATCCTTATTTTTCCGGCTCTCAGCAGCGCCTTCCCATCAATCCTGTGCAAATTCGCTTTCCTGCTCGCAATCGCAGCGTTCATAGGCGCGTATTTGGAAGGCGGACTTCGTTGAAGCCTCCTTCACTCAGTGGCGAGTGACGTTCGGAAATAGAAGGTGGCCCAGAAGATTTCTCCTCTGGGCCGGAAGGGGCGAAAAGAGTTGATTGTGCCTGTGTTGCGCGACTGAGTGAGGGAGGCAGAAAAGTTTTTACTCTGCCTTTCGAAGAAAGGCAGCTGATAGATTGTTTCTGCCGACCGAACTCAGAGCGCCTTTGATACAAACTTTCTGAAAGTTTGGCCGGAAGGGGCGAAAAGAGTGCACGTAAGTCAAAAAACGAGTCGATCCGACTTGTCGGAATCACGAGTTTTTGACGAGCGTGCCTATAATTTTGTAAATGAAATTTTCCGAATTCGCGCTTCGCACGCAACCACGAAAATTCAGGTTTTTCCCGAATTTTCTTGAATGAGGCGCACAGCGCTGAATTCAGAAAATTCGAGGTGTTTAGGTGCTGAGGAGGTACGTGCGCAGATCGTGTGCTTCCTCCTGGCTGATGCGTCCTTCGTGTAGAAGTACGCTGATGATGGTCATGTCGTGTTTTGTGTCGCGGTTCATGTGTCACCTCCGCTGATGTTACGGATGCCGGACGTTTATTAATGCATTATGCAGGGTGAATCCAGATGAGGCATTCATAACCTTTAAAAAGCAGGGAAAGGAGTCATTGTTTGGTGACAAAATGGTAGCAGTTGTCTTGCATGGTCCGCCGTGGTTTTTCTTGCTTGATGCCGTGCTGGGCTTTGTGGGCATGGCTGGGGCGATTGTGATTGTGGCGTTGTCTGCCAAAGCGTTGAAGCTGACGAAGGATCGTAAATTTATCTACTTCACGATTGCATTTGCGCTGATTGGCTTGGGCTTGTTGATCCGCTCAATGACAAACGTTGTGGTGTTTTTGGGGCTTCCGTGGGCTGATCAGGTGATGAGCGCCAAGATTTCCGACTATCGGGGATACTTCTTTTTTGTTGGGTATGGCGCATTTATTGTGTCCACAGTTGTTGGCTATGTGTTGTTGGCTGTCTCTACCATGAAAATTCGTGAGCCGCGCATTACTATTCTATTGACTGCGTTGGTGCTGTTGTTGCTTGGCCTGTCCAGCAGTTATTTCCTTTCCTTTTATCTCGTGTCAACTATTCTGTTGGCGTTCATCACGTATCATGTGTGCAGGAATTGTTTGGAGAGGAAGTCTGTCACTGCAGGATTGGTGTTTGCGGCATTTGCCTTGCAGTTGTTTGCCAATGTAGCATTTGTGCTGGAATTGTATCATCAATTATTTTACTACGTTGCCAATATTTCTCTTTTGGCGGGTTACGGTGTGTTGTTGCTCGCCTTGGTTCGTGTCTTATGGGGGAAACGGTGAATCGAAGGAATAGGCTGGAAATCATCCATGACATGTTGCGGGTGACAAACGATTTGGGCGGAAAAATCCTGCCAACTCACTTGTTGTACAAGTCAAACCTTTCTCACGAACGAATGAAAGGCTACCTCGAAGAGCTCAAAGAAAAAAAACTCATCACCGAATTGCAGGAAAAAGAAAAGCTGTTCTTCGCGATTACTGACGATGGCAGGCGATTTCTCATGCAGTACAAGCAGCTCAAAGAATTCACAGAAGCGTTTGGGTTGTAGCCGGAAAGTTTGCGGAATTTGGTCAGATAGACACTTAAAGGGAAAAAAGAAAGAAAAACGTGCTCTGGTCAATGACCAAGCACGCCGCGGTCGCCTAATCGTATGGCGACGGCTTGATACGCCGTAACCCGCAAGGGTCTCTGGGTTCAAATACCTTTCGGTGTTTTCAGCCGGTGGGTTGAATCTCCCAGCCGCGGCGTATTTTTTTCTCCACCACTAATTTCAAATAAACGTCTTCAGCACTTCCCATTCCTTCAAGAAATACTCCTTTACTCCGGGCGCTCCTTCAGCTATCAACCGTTCGACTTCTGAGGTACATCGTATGCCGAGTTCTTCCCGCAATTCCCGTTCTGCTGCCATGCTGTAACTCTCACCTGCTTTCACGGCACCACATGCGGCAAAATCATAACAGCCGGGCCATGTTTTCTTGTGGTGTGCCCTCACTTGCACGACATGGTTGCCTGCAGAGTCCTGCAGGAAAACAATGACGTTTCTGGTTATGGCATCATGTGGTTGGTCATGTCGCAGGCACGTTCCTATGACGATGTCGTGTTCGTTTACGTAGTCGATCAGTTCTGTTGAAGTCACAAGTTCTTCAACCTCACTCGAAGCAAAAACTGGTCAAACTCTTGCATGTTCTGTGGCAAATCTGGGAGTGTTGATTCTTCGAGTGCGAGTTCCAACTCCGCAGCCAAATGCGCGATGGCTTCTTCTGCGGCGGTTGATGTTGTCGTGACTGCTTCGCCTTCTTTTTTGAGTTTCACGAGTTTGTCGATGATTGGCAGTTTGGCTTGTTTGTTCAATTTCACAATGTTTGGTTCGATTTCTTCTTTGCGCAAGGCGTGTGCGCCAGTCATGTATGAACGCATAACGTAGAGGTACTTCTTGACTGCTTTGTTCTTGTAGGCAGGGTTGAGGCTTGCGATGAATTTCTTGTAATTTTGCAGCGCCATTCCTTTGTACGGGTGGTACACGAGTTTGGACAGCGCCTCATCCGCAAGTTGTCGTAGTTGTTCATGTTCGCGCGTGGGAAACAAATTGTCTGCACATACATTTTCAAGGATGTTGCTGTTGTTTTTGGCAATTAATCCAAGAACTTTCTGCACTTCGTGGCTGACGACATCCATCACGACTCCTTTAAATGTGGCTGTATACTCCAGCGTTTCCTGTGGTGGATGCATGGAAAATAGTTTTTTCGTTGGCACGACATGGCAGCACCGGATGTCGATGTCCGAATCTTTTGATGGAAATCCGTACAAGTGTGCGCCTGATATTGACACAAACAGTGGTCTGACTCCTTGCGCTTGGAGGAACTCTTCCGCAAATGCGAGAATGTCGCTTTTTTTCATTCAAGCGTGTGTGCAGGAGAACTATTTAATGTTTTTCGTTGGCGCGTCTGGAGAGAAGGCATATTTGTCCCGTATGTTTTGAAATTTGTGCACAACGTCAGCTATGCGTCCTGTAAGAGCGGCAGGGGAAATTCGCTCGGTGAGTTCGCACACGGCTCGCAAGTCTCCGCTGACTCCGTGGTAGGCAAGGAGATGCAGGATGGCTGAAGGGTCATCAGGTTTGAGTGTCAAGAGTTGTTCAAATGTCTGCTTGGCTTCCTCACAGTTGTTTGTTTGCCATAATGATTCTCCCAGCATACCGAGTCGGTTGCACTCAGCTTCGTGGTCGTGGTCACATTGTGCGTGCTTCAGGTGGTGTGCTGCTTCTTCGTAATCCGCTTGTTTGAAATAGTGGTGGCCAAGGCGCGAATGTGCCCCCTGGTGTGTCGGGTTTATGGTCAAGAGGTGTTCTAAAGTTTGTGTGAACGCGTCATGCGCTCCTTTATCGATGTAAACCTCGCTGAGGGCAAGGAGAACACCAACGTCGTTCGCCTTTATCGTGAGCGCTTGTTCAAAGTCTGCTTCTGCTTGATCGAGTTGTTTGAGCGCATGGCGTGCCGCTCCTCTCACATACCAAGTTAAATGGAGGGATGGATTCAACTTTATGCTTTCTGTTGTGTAGCGGATGCATTTGTCATACTCTTTCTTGTTATAGTGCGCCAGGCCAATGAGGCAAGTGAGCGTAGCGTCGTTGGGGTGGTGAACGAGACCTTGGAGTGCGACTTTGATTGCTTCATCGTCGAGTGCCAGGCGACAATACGCGTTTGCTAAGTACTGGTACAGTCGATGAGTTTTTGGCTTGAGTGCAATTGCCTGTTTTAGTTCAGGAATGGCATAGTCCAATTGCTTTTCTTCGTACTGAACGATTCCAAGTTCTTCGTGGCCCCGATAGTCTTCAGGTTCGGCACCGGCATAGCGCTTGAGCAGGGTAATGGCTTGCTTGTATTTTTTCATGTTCTCAAAAGCAATGCCTTTGCCCAAAAGCGCGCTGTGCAAGTCAGGCTTCTGCGCCAAGGCGCGGTTGTACAAGCGAATGGCTTGTGGAAAGTGTCCTGAGTTGTTGACAATGCATCCAAGATCGTAGTGCTCCTTAGGTTGCACAGGTACACTCCTGTAGTGTTGGCAAGGACTAGCGAGTCGTGCTTTGCGCCTTTGAGCAAGCACTGCTCCGCATGCAGGCAGAAGAATGTCGGCAACCGTTTGGAGCGGTTGTAGCCGCATTTCCATGAGTTCGGCAAATCCTCCTGCGGCGCTGTCATTTATTTCTATCACGTAGACGCCATCGCAGGTGGCCATGAGGTCGAGTCCGAGAAAACCATATGGTTCTTCGCCTAAGTCTTTCACGCGTTTGTAGAGCGCTGTTGTTGCCTTGAGCGCTGTGTTTTTGATCGCCGTAATGTCTGCGCAGGTAATTTTCGCAACCGTTTCCAGCTCTTCAACTCTGGCTCCTTGGCAGATGTTGACTGGCTTGCAGCTTCTCTTATCGTACCGCACGAGTCCGTCGATCCATCGTGGATGTTCTTCAAGAGTCACAAACGCGCGGATGTTCCAATCGCGGATTATTCCTTTTCGAGTGCGCCATTCCAATGGCTCAAGTCGTTGTTCAAGTAGGACCTGGTCTCCTGCATCAAGGAGTTTGCGTGCGTAGGCAACGGCTTTTCCTATTTGTTGTTGCTCGAACAGCCGCACTTGATTGCCCCCGCTTCCGTGTTCTGCTTTGATGACAAAGTATTGAATTCCCTGTTCGGACAGGAAGTGTTCCAGAACTTTTGGACAGGCTTCAATGGAGGATCGCAATACGCGACAGGATGCCAAGGGAAGTCCTTCTCGTTTGAGTACTTCTTTGGTGAGGATTTTGCTGTTCGTTATGTGCTGCACGTGTGGGCAGTTGAGGATTCCTGGCAGCCAGTCCTCGGTTCTTTCATCCTCGCTGTACTGGACGTTTATTCCATCCAAGGGGAGGGGTGTTCGCGCCACGGTCGGCGTGATAATCCCGTTGTGAAACTCGTAGAAAAATCTGGCGGCAACGTGCTGATGACAATCGTCAACCAGAAGATTGCCATTGGGAAGTAAAGGAGTCAGGATGAGCCCCACAGGCGTGCGATTGTACACTGCGCCTGCGCCGCTGATCATCAGCGCCACAGAATCATCTGTAATGTCCGTATCTGAAAGAACCAGACTTTCTCGCAAGTGGGAAGTCTTTCGGGATTGGGGAATATCAGCTACAGGAATGTCCATTCCAAATCGTTTGACTTCCTTCTTGATCAGATTGGAATAGTGTGCAACGATGACGTCTAACGTGCGCATTTCCTGATCAGAAAGGTCATTTTTTTAAACATTGCGTGCGTGTATTGTGTTTATGAACGTGAGCGAAGCTAAACTGCGACGCTTTAGGGAAAAGGTGTTGTCCTATTACCTTTCCTTTGGCCGCACTCTTCCATGGCGAACTACCACCGACCCATATAAGATTCTGTTGTCTGAAATCATGCTTCAGCAGACGCAGGTTGACCGCGTGGTGGAATTCTACACGCGTTGGTTTGCTCGTTGGCCTACCATTCAGGATCTTGCGAAAGCAGACAGAACCGATGTGCTAAAAATGTGGCTTGGCTTGGGCTACAACAACCGCGCGATTAATCTTCACAAGGCAGTGCAGAAAATTTCAAAGGAGTATGGCGGTGATGTGCTGGCTGCAGTGAAAAACTTTAAGGATATTCCTGGCATTGGACCGTACACGTCTGCCGCGGTGCAGATTTTTGCAAAAAATGCCGACATCGTAACAGTTGACACAAACATTCGCAGGATTCTCATTCACGAATTCAACTTGCCGGATTCGGTTTCGGATAAAGAATTGTGGAACCTGGCAGACCAGTGTCTTCCAAAAGGCAGGAGCCGTGACTGGCACAACGCCTTGATGGATTATGGCGCGACTCTTCTCACTGCGCGAAAAACAGGCATTAAGCCCAAAACTACCCAGTCAACGTTTGAAGGGTCTGATAGACAGATTAGATCGAAGATACTGAGGCATGTGCTCAATGCGCAACCTGCTACATTTGAAGAATTGGCAAAAGTCGTGGGCGTCGGCATGGAGCGCTTGAAGAAAATCGTACAAGGATTGGTGGAGGATGATGTGTTGTTTGTGGACAATAAGAAGTTTTGCGTAACACACTAAACACGCAGACTTCGTACATGACATGAATTTACCTTGAGTTTCTGAGAATTGCTTATAAATAGAGTTTCATAGATCACCCTTCGTCACAAAGAGGTGATCTTATGAAACAGATTCTTCCTAAGCTAAAGGAACTTAATAAGCATTTGGCTTTTGTAAAGCAAGCATTTTCAA
>JACQMZ010000041.1 GCA_016203345.1 Candidatus Woesearchaeota archaeon
CCTCCTCCGCCACCCCCTCCACCTCCGCCCCCGCTACTCTGGGCGTTGACTGTGATGGTCTGAGTTGCCTGCGAAGACGCTCCAAAGCGATCAGTCACTGTCAGGTTCACAGCAAATGTTCCTGCATTTGAAAAGGTGTGAGTCTCGGTGCTGTTTGTGCTGGTTGTTCCGTCGCCAAAATTATACAGGAATGACAACGTGTCGTTCAGTTTGCCTGGAATATTCACGTCGCTGCTTGTCGACGTAAACGTAATGCTACTGCCTGCGGTAATCGTAGTGGCTGACGAATTAAATGACGCAATCGGCCGCCTGTTGATGAAGTCAGATAAATTCTGCGTTCCATTCTGCGATGCATTCACAACCGTTCCGCCAATAACGAGCGTACCATTAACCAACTGGCCATTCTGAATGACTGCATCGGTCAAGGTTGCACCAGTCAAATTCTCCTCATTTGTCACCCTGCAATTCGTGCCGTTCACTGACGTCAAAGACGCATTTGACGCGTTGCAATTCGTGAAACGCACCTGCAGTATGCCCGCGTTCACGATTGTGCCGTTCACCACATTTGAAAAGGTAATGTTTGCATTTGTCACTGTTGAAAACGTGACATTCGAAGACGTGATGTTGCTGTTTGTCACTGTGCTTCCTGTCAGATTGCTATCTGGTGTCGGTGGATCCACCACGGAGTTGATCAACACAACATTTGACAAAATAAAGTTCTTAATGACTGAATCAATAGCTGTCACGTTGGACAAAATACTCCCACTCACTTGAGAGCCAGAGAGATTGGACGCCAGCACACTGCTGTTCGACACGTTCGTTCTGGTAACAGAAGTGTTGGTGATGATTGATTCTGTTTGAACTGTTGAATTCCGGATAATGCTGTTCTGCGCTGTCGACGCAGTGAAAATCGAGTCCTCAATAATATTCTCCACCCTGTACGTCAGGTCGGTATTTGTGGATGCGCTGTCAGAAATGTTATTCGCACTGCAGGCAACAAACACAGCGTTTGTGCCTAAACCAAGCCCTGACACATTCCCACGATGCGACGTCGTATTTGCGCCTAAGAAGATGCCAGTCGATACACCAGTCATATTGTCAAATGCCACATCTGTCAGAGCAAACCTGCACGTGGCGTTCCTGTCCGTGTTGAATGAGAGATCCACGGTTGACTTGTTAATTGCCGTGTTACTCGGCGGGCTAAAGTTCAATTTCTGCGGCGGAATGCTCGTGCCCACGAAAACCTGCAATGTGACATTCGCCCCAGAGACTGAACCATTGCCGTTCACCGTAAACAACACAGGGAACACGCCTGAAGAATTAAACGCCCTGACAACGCTTATGAAATCAGTGGCGTTCGCCACATTCGAACCATTAATGAATAATTGCACAAAAGTGGACAGTGGAACAACCGCTGCTCCTGAAATGTTTATGCTTGTGTTTTCAGCAATAGCGATATCTCCGGCAGTTCCATTCAGTGTAAGCGTTCCTGCGCCCTGCTGCACAAATACCTGCACGGGAGCGGCAGAACCATTAGTGAAATTCTGGGCGGCCACACTGGCGCACGAATAATTTTGTGCGCCCGCTGGCAGTACAGTAGTTTCAGGATTTGAAACGCTTGCGCCATTCCTTGACAACGCTGGCAACACCTGATTTGAATTGGCAGTGCAACTCACCACCGTCGTATTGCCAAACGCGACAACAGTCGACGGCGAAACTGAAATAGCCAACACTGGCGCCACAGGCAGAACAGTGTAATTAAACACACCAGAACTGTTTGAATTATTAAAGGCGTCAGCTGCCCTCCACCGGAACGTATGATTGCCTGCAGCCAACTGAGACACATTCGCCGTCAGCGTGTTGCCAGAAACATTTGTCGTGATGTTCGCAGAGTCCAAGGTCAACACCCCGGAAGTAATGAGACCGTCATCCTGGAACACAGCACTGAATGCGTGCGATCCTCCTGATGCGAAGGCGGCAGGCGAAGACGGCACCACGGCGGTGCTGACAAAACCAGGCGGCGTTGTGTCATTCGACAGCACAAACAACGTCTTCAGTGCGCCTGTGAAATTCTCCTGCGCCAGCAACACAGCAGTCACGTTCAAAGGCGCGACCGTGCTGAAATCAATCAACGCGCTTGCGCTACCTGTACCATTAAAGATATTATTCCCATTCACAAAGACCTGCAGTTGGCCGTTCGAAGGCTCGAGCGCAGTAGCAGTTACGTTCAATGTTGAATTCTGAAGGATAATGATGTTGCCTGCTGAGCCGTTAACTGTCAGGTTCATCTGCCCGGCATTCAAGCTCACGACAACAACGGCAGATGCGTTTACTTCTGTCGTGTTCTGGCTGGACGGAGACGTGCACGTGTAGTTGAAACTTCCTGCCGGCAACACCTGCATATCAGGATTGGAAACAACAACGCCATTTCGCCTCAACACAGCAATTGCCTGATTCGTGCTTGTCGCGCAACTCACATTCGTCTGATTGCCCACGACCACCGAAGCAGACGGCGAAACAGTCAGATTCACTACCGGCACAAGGGAAGACACAACATACGAAAGATTGCCAGATATGTTGCGCAAACCAAACAAGTCAACACCTGCCCACTGCAGTGTGTGATTGCCAGCCGCAAGCTGAGAGACATTCACTGCAAATGAAAACAAGCCAGTTTGATTTGCGGCAAACAAAGCTCCATCGATTGTCAGATTCGCTGCCGCCATCCCCACATTATCAGACCACGTTGATGTAAACACATGAGTGACATTCGCGCGCTCAAGATACGCCGCAGGAGAAGACGGGGTAAAGCCTGCCGAGACAAACGCCGGCGCCTGCGTGTCATTCACCAACACAAAGTGCGTGTCAGCACTCTCAGTGAAATTCTGCGTTCCTGCAAATCTTCCTGTGACGTTGAATATTCCCTGCACGTTAAACGTAAAATTCGCGAACAACGGCGAACTCCCATTGGCAATCCTCGTCCCGTTGACAAACAATTCCACTTGGCCTGCAGGCGGATTCACCAAAGACACGTTGAAAAAGAGCGTCGTGTTCTGGCTAATACTGACATTTCCATCTGTTCCATTAACAGTCAGATTGACTGCAGATGGCTCGGCAACAATCGTGAAATTGAACACTGACGAAACGTTGACATTGCCTGCCACATCGTTTGCTGTCCAAAAAAACGTGTGGTTGCCCACACTGATGTTTGCCAGCGACGCTGTAAACGTGCGAGAAACATTTGAAATCTGCGATTGATTCACAAGCGCATTGTCAAATGCAAAAGTCACATTCCCGATGCCGTCATTATCAACAGCTGTTGTGCTGAACAGGAATATCGTACTCGCGTTGATTACGCTCGGGTTTGGCGGGTTTGTGAAATTTACGAGCGTTGGCGTCAGATTGTCACCAATTCTAAAGACTGCAACCTGCGAGCTACAATTGTTCTGCACGCCAGAATTGTCGCATACAGTCATATTTACGGAAAAATTACCAAACAAAACAGGAGTCGTATTGACAAGGCCACTGGTGATATTCACAGGGAACTGCGAATCGTTTGAAAAGAAGGACAAGACATCTCCCACATCACCATCAGTTGCGTTAAACCTTACCTGCAGGACGCTCCCTGCATTGGCAGGCAACAACAGATTTGGCAACGTCTGATTAAACACTGGAGCGTCATTAACCGGTGAGACAGTGACGGTTATTTGCTGGGAAACATTCAATCC
Organism: Candidatus Woesearchaeota archaeon; assembly: GCA_016203345.1. Classification (GTDB taxonomy): domain Archaea; phylum Nanobdellota; class Nanobdellia; order Woesearchaeales; family ARS49; genus JACQIC01. The sequence goes on from JACQMZ010000041.1 coordinate 3,726, forward strand.
CGTACCATCGAAAAGAGTGAGATTAACCACGTCAACGCCAGTGGCATTCGAAGCAGGAGTCACCAACAGGAAATCAGTGACAGGATCAACAGTAACGTTCGCCAATGACGCGTTCACATCTGAAACATTCCAGAACAACTGCGCATTCGCCTGTTCAAAATCATGCTCAAACGGAGTCAGGAAAAACCCGTTCTGCTGGTCCTCAATAGTCGTCAAATCAGGCACAACAGGACTGATAAACGGCGGAGTGCTTACGGACGCCATGTCGACCAGCACGTTCGCCAACGTCACGTTGGCCCGCGAGGGATCACGCGCGGTGATGTTGAGCAACGCAAGCCCTCTGAAGCCCTGCGACGGCTCGACAGTCAAATTATTGTTTTGGACACGACCGGTCACATTTGGGTTCGAACTCGCCACTGAAAAATTCAGCACGTCATTATCGACGTCAAGGAACAGCTCGCTTAGGTTTGCTGTCAAATTTCTTGTTTCGTTCTGACGCGCAAACGTAAGAATCCTGACCACCAGCGGCGCGTCATTCACGTTTGTCACGATCACGTTAATACTCGCCTGCGCTTGGGCATTGCCATCAGAAACACTGATCGTAAGCGCGCTCGCTCCAAAAAAGTCAGGCTCTGGCTGAATGTCAAGATTATTCTGTGCATCAATACTGGCACCCACGCGCGGATTCGTGTTTCCAGTGATGGAAAACGCGAGCTGAGTCTTTGGCGTGTCAGGATCTGCCGCAAAATCAGGCAGGAACAACGCATTATTCACCGTCGTATCCTCTGCGAGTGTGAGATTGTTCGGAAGCACAATTGACGGAGCAGTATTGGCGCCATTAATTGTAATGACAACGGTGTCATTCGCAGTCAAATTACCAGAATCCTGAACCGTAAATATGACGGTATTTGCCCCCACAAAATTGTTAATGGGGACAATGTTTGCAATGCCGCTCTCGAAAGTAATGTTGATGTTTGTGTTTCCAGACACGTTGAAGAACAGCAAGCGCTCCTCATCTTCAGCATCGTTCGCAAAGTCCTTCACGTCAAGAACTGTGCCCTGCGATGTCAGGTTCAACGTTTCTGGCACGTTCAACGACGGAGGCCGATTGCCGGGAGTCGCGTCAGGAGTATCATTTTTCAACAGCAACACCGCTATTATCTTGTCGCCCGCCACCTGAACTGTTCGTGTGACAGACGAAAATCCAGTCTTCTGAATCACTGCAGTAAAGTTTCCAGGCGACAAGTCAAAAGACACCGCGCCTTGACTGCCTGTCGCCTTCTGCGTTCCGTTCACGATAACCTGCGCATTATCAACAGGATCACCGTTCACTGCACTCGTGACCTGAAACTGGACAGCAAAAATGTCGGCAAGCGGATCCGCAACATCAAAAGATACATTCACTGCGTGCTGAGTCTTGTTCAACGCGTTGCACAAAATACTGTTTGGCGCAAGCAACACACTTGCAGTGTGCGTAGCCGCGCGCTGAAGAGCAAAAACAAACGATTGGTTCTGAGCATTCACTGCATCAGGATTTGCCAACACGATCTGCCGTGAAACATTCAACAAAACAGACGATCCATCGTGAACAAGCACTGACAACTCGCTCTGTATAGGAGTCAATGAGCCTGTTCCATTTGCCAGGTTAGCAATCGTGCCAAAAGTCAGACTCATCAAGCTGCCAATCCTCGGAGCAGTATCGTTCAGGCGCGTGTTCACAAGCAAGGCGTTGCACTCGCCACGCGGCGGTTCAGGCCTGACAGTAAACGATGATGAAATCGATGCAGGAACTGCACTTGTGCATTGCTCGTCGATCACTTCGCTTGTGACGCGCGCAGTGAACTCTCCTGCGGATGCAGGAATGTGCGAGAATTGGACAGGCATGCTTGACGACGCGAACACAGGATTTCCTGACGCATTCGTGAGATTTTTTACCTGAGCGGCGATGATCTGCCCTGCGGCATCCAAAATGTCCAACGTCACCCGCACATCCGCACTGTAAAATTCATTCTTAAACTCCTGGGGAACAAATTTCGGCTTTTGATTCACAAGCACAAAACCCGACGCTGTCGTTGAATCAATACTCGCGGCTGAATTTATAAGAACAGGAGAGTTTGCCTGCACGTCATTTGACAACGCCAACTGACTCAGCAGGGGCTTGCACACGTCCTTCTTGCCAAACGTCAGCGAGAAATTTGTGCTGACAACATTCGTGCCCCCGTTGTTGTGCAATGACGTCACAAACGCCATAGGCAGAAAACCCTTCGAGACAAAATACACTGCATACCCATTAGGGCTTGCCAACGTCGACGGAAAACGCACAATAATCGATCCGTTTGTTGAACGCACAGCGCCAGATGTGAGCGTTCCATTGCTCAAAACCACATTTCCTGTAAACGGACTGACACTTGCACAATCAGCATCATTGCAGTTAAACACCAGCGTGGTAAAATCATTCTGGCTCGCCGCCACTTTCACATCCACAAACGCGGCAACAAGCGTGGACAACAGCACGAGAAATAATCCAAACAACCCAAACCGCCCACCAAGAAGGCGCTTCATTGCACAGCCGAACCCCCTTCAAACGGATTCCCATCAGGAACATCTGTCAAGCCGCCACCATCGCCTAACGCGCCGCCGCTACTGCCACTGCCTGACGCGCCATTAATCCTCACAGCGGCTTTTGCAAGCTCGCTCAACACATGAACCCACTGGCCAACGTACATATCTGTTGGCAAGCCTCGGCCAGACCTCGCCCAGCTCTCGTCAAACAAATCTTCAATCTGGCCATCAATGCTTAACACATTTCTTACAATACCGTCAGGAAGCTCGAACAACCGGATGCCAGCGCGGGTGAGAACGTCGCCAAAATCTGACTGGTTGTGATCCCAACGATACTCTGTGCCGCCATTCAATGCCCGTAAGGCATTAGGAATAGCGCGCAGAACAGGCCTCATCATGTAATCTGCAAGAAGCGACAATACAGAGCCCCGCCAATATTCTGTTTCCCCATTCCAACCGCGAATGCCGCCAACACCAGCGTGCTCACCCCACACAAAAGGATTTGTGCGCAAAAATTCATAAGGGTTCACTGCCTCATTCACCTGATTGATGACAGGAGCCGCCTGAAGGGCGCCACGGACAGTCTCGTCATACGTGATCCTGCCAACACGATACGGCATGCTGTGCGTGCGCAACTCAGAAGCCTGCACAGCCGCCCGAAACAAAGACTGCATGCCCGCACGAGAAACAACAGCAGACTCATGACGCGCAGTACCATCTGGCCGATACATCGCTACATCGCACTCATCTGACCTGCCCTGCCACTCCATATCCATAACCAAGGTGCGCTTATCCTCAAGCGTTTGGCCTGCGGGGTTGTGAACAACGTAAAGCCTATTGTTGAACACAGCAATACCATCTTGATTTGCTGACTGAGTAAACTCCCAATGAATGTCATCCTGTTGAGGAGGCCAGATTGCACGCGGCGCGGCTTCCTGACCATTATCCACGCACACGATCGTAAAATCATCAATGGTAGGCGCATTCTGCGCCCTGCTAAATACACCGAACAAATTATAGTCAACCACAGGAGCAGGATCTGCAAACGTGCCCTCCTCCACTCTCTGCCTCCACTCATTCAATGGACGAGGCGCAGACTGGCAACCAGTCATCGTCGCCGCCGCCAAACCTGCCAAACCCAAGACGTATGATCTCACTCCAGAAAATCGCCGATAATCCTGTGATGCATGCTCCATTTCGTCCCCCACACAAATTCCGCCGGCAAAACCCTGAGTTATATTTAAACCTTCACCCTACAATTTTCAGAACTCGGCGCAGACGCGCCTCGTTCAGGAAAATTGTGGACAATTTAGTTATGGAGAAAAACTAAAACGCGCTCACTTCACAAGTTCATAGCCAGGGTCACTGCGTGACGATTTCCCACGCGCCAACATACCACCCATGTACGCGCCAAGAAATCCCAATCCTTTCACGATCAGCATCTCCTTGTATTGATCAACAGGAACGCCAGCAAAAAAATGATACACTTCAGGAATGCAGGCAACTGTGGCTGTGAAAAACGCAGCAGCATTATTCTGCCACTTTCCTGCAACAAAACCTGCCCCAACAGGCAATAGCACGGAGTACGGCATCGACGGCAGAAGACCAGTCACCTCATTAGCTATTTGCGCACAACCACTTACCAAAAACGCCGCACCACAACCAGACACAAACCTTCGCACAGGAGTCTGCGAAGAATCAATCACGCGCTCAACAGGTTTCTCCACTATGCGTTCAACTTCACGTTCTACAATCCTTTCAACCGGATCCACAGGTGAGGTGATATCAGACACTACATATGACGAGTCTTTCTTCAACATTTCAATAGCTGCCGTGCACACGTCGTCAACTCCGAGTCCACCGTTCTGAAGCAATGATTGAATGTATCGCACCGACGGGACACCATTCCTCTGCTCATGCACCTCACCCAACGCGTCAATGATTGCATCTACATTCCTGCTAAGATCTTCCGCTGAATGCCCGCCCGCATCACTGAGTGCCGCCATGAGGTTTGCAACGTAATCTCTTGACAAGCCAACCTGCCTTGCCTTTCGAGTCGTGGTTGCAGAATAGTCCACACACTCACTTACTAAATCATCTGTGTGAGCCTTGTATGCCTTCAACACGTCCATGACACTCAATCCACTCACGGCATCCACGACTGATGGAGATTCCACTTCCGTATGAGGACTAAAATCAGACTTCATGATGTCAGTCACCACACCAACCAAATCTTCAGATGATAATGTTTCGTCCATGTCATGAACGGTTTTGACAACACCAAGCACGTGCTTTAGACTTGGAGTTTTTGTAAGAGAGTCTTGAATCTCGCCCACCCCGTCCAACACGCGCATAACATCACCTGAAAAATTTTCCACACCATCCACTGAATCTGACGCATTAAACACTTGTTGGATCAACACAAGACCGTAGCTGTCGTCCAACCCATACTTTTTTAGAGCGCTGTACGTGTTTCGTGCAGCGTCCATAATCTCCTCCAAAGAATCATCTTCAAAACAATTTCTGTATTCCCTCATGAAGTCCAACAATGGTGACTCTCCTTCGACAAATGCAAGGGGTTCTTTAACCTGGCTCACAGGTACAGACAAAACATCCGCCGTCACACTGCACAAGTCCTCAAGAGTCAATTCCTCTCCCTGAATGTCGACAAGCACAGTCATCACTTTATCAAGCGCTTCAACTGAAGGCAATGCGCATGTGCTCTTCTTACCGTCAAGGGCATCCAATAAAGATGCCACATCATTATTGAACGACTCACCATCATAACTCCCGTCAGAATGTCTTTGAACACAGGACATGACGCCTGTCACGTACTCAACACCTAATGATGACAACGGACGACGAACTGCCTTGAGAAAATCCGCTGCGTCGCTCGGACTCGCGTCTTCGTTGCACGCGTGATACGCTTGCAACACATTTTCCACAGATTCAAGCGGGTCATCTGCCATAACACAAAAAAATTTAGAAGATACTTAAAAACTTTTGCCCGCCAGAATTTTGCTGAATGAGCGCCCGCAGGCGCAAATTCGCAAAATTCGTTCACTCAATTTCCTCATGAGCCGCCTCGCCAAAGGATTCTTCCTCGCCCATAGACAACTCCTCTTCCTCTTCAACCTCTTCCTCTTCGGCGATGTTCAAGTCGTGAAACACTTCGTCTTCGTAATTATCTTCAGTCTCTTCGCCGAATTCACTCTCTTTTTTGAGACCTTCCTTAGGCTTACGCTTGGCCATTCTCCTCACCTCTTTTTTTTCTTCACTCACAACAGACGGCTATGAGCGCGACGGGATGGGCGCGCTTTTTCCACACCCTTGCCTTTCCATCGCAAGCCACGATGCTTCCTGCCTGCCGCGGTCAAGCCACGATACGCCCGCCCGCGCGAAAGCACACCAAACCGATGATCTGCCAAAATGGCAGGATGAGCACGATCTGCAAGGATCACTTCAAACCAATGATGCTTGCTATCCTTAGCCAGAAAATAGGAATTTACCACTTCACAATTCGTGTAGCCACTCACCGCACGCTGTTCTGCAATCGCCTGATAATTCTTGCGCAACGCTAAAATATTCCTCATGCGCTTGCTATGCCTGCCGCCATCAAAATCAGGACGAGTATGGCCGCCGGCAGACACGCGAACGCGCACCATAAACACGCCTTCCTTAGCGCGAAAACCCAGCGCACGCGCACGCTCCAACCGACTCGGATGCTCCAGCCTCAACACTGCAGGATCCCGACGCCACTGCATCACATGCTCGCGCCAGCGCAAAGTATCAGACTGCAACGTATTCCACGAATCACGAAGGTACTTTGTTAACGTCATCGTCGTGACAAGAAGCCACCTGTTTAAAAAGCTTTCTATAACTA
>JACQMZ010000050.1 GCA_016203345.1 Candidatus Woesearchaeota archaeon
CCTCCTGACCTGCTTGATATTACTCACATTTATAACGATTGAAAGATTTCGATCGTCATGCAACAAAGCATGCTCTACCACTATCTTCAGTTCAGCACGTACACGAATCCCGGTCTGTATCAGAAATTGCTCAGAAAGCTGCCGAATGATGTGAGAGATATTGGATTCTTGGTACGCAAACAAATCATTCACCGCACCACTTTGGCAGAAGGAAACACAGGAACAAACGCGGACTTACGATTTGGGGACATGACCAAAGTTCCATGGTGGAGACAGCCAGAAGATGATGTATTAGTCACTGCATCAGCCATGCTTGCAGAACTTTACCGGCGGGACCAACGAGGATTTGTTTTGGATCGCAAAGAAGCAGACAAACTTGTGGTGACATGCAGGCATGTCGCTGTGCTCATGGCGTCTATCCTGAAAGCCAAAGGCATCCCTGCCCGCGTCCGGTCGGGTAACGCACCTTACTTCGACATGGGAACGCTGGGAAAAGTCAGTGCAGACCACTGGATAAACCAATATTATGACAAGAAACAAAAGCGATGGATCACCATTGACGTTGATGGAAGCTTGAGCCTAAATGAAAATTTCGATCCGTACGACGTGCCCGCAGGAAAGTTTGATTTCCCAGCAGACGCGTGGCTCAACATACGGGCAGGCAAAGACAACCCTCAACGATTCTGGAATGCCAAACCAGAACGAGGACAAATCGTTGTATTGTGGTCGCTCTTTTACGACTTTCACTGCCTCATGAACGATGAAGTTCCTTACGTGCACACACCTGTCCTCGGAGAGTATGAACGGTTTGCGAAACTCACCACCGAAGAACTGAAAGGAATTGATGGCCTCGCCCGTCTCATGCAACATCCTGATGAGAACTTTTCAGCACTGAAAAAAATATGGGAAACAAAAAAAGAATACCGGCTCTTGACCGGCGGTTTATTGTAATTGAGAATTTTGAAAAAGTCGGCTTTTGCCTCCTTTTTTCAAAATTCTCTGAACCCAAAAATTCCTGAATGAGCCGCGCGAATTCGGAATTTTACTTGCACTGCCTGCATCCTGACAAGACAAGGGAGAGCAGCATGGCGAAATAGGCAAAGTTTACTGCCGTGTTTCCGCCGCCAGTGTTCATGACAAGCACTTCACGAAGCGTGCCGATCATGTGGGGCGCGGCTCCAAGCTTGAATGTTGTGACAAAGGCGACCACGATAAAGAGGGCCAGCACTCCTGCCGCCTCGCGCACATGCCAGTTCAACAACAACATGACGCCGCCAACCAACTCTATAACAATCGCGAGGTATAACAATCCTGCACCAGCTCCTGCTCCAAACAACGCCTTGAACATGTCAGTCGCCATAGGCAAACTCAAAATCTTGTCGAGCGCAGCAACCACAAACGCCACACCCAACGCAATGCGCAAAACCAACGCACCCAATTCCATCTGATCTTTCTTCATAGGCATTACCTGTTTTTTCATAATTATCACCTCTTGATTCTGTATATTCCCTGCCAATAAAAGTATATAAGACTTGCGCTGAACCACTCAGGAATAGTGCCAAATGATTATAAAAGATAACACCAAGTTGTTTCACATGCCCAAGAAAAGACGTGTGGCAAAGCGACCACAGTCTACAATTACCGCTCCACCGCAGACATCCTATTTCACCAACCTGAAATACATTCTCACCAGCCCGTCTGCATTTTTTGAAGCCACAAAAGGAGAAGGGGCGTGGCCAAGCGTACGCTTTTGGCTCATCACCTGGCTTTTGGTGCAGGCAATTTCGTTCATCCTCACCCTGCCTGCCTTGATCGCAGTTCCAGACGCTGTGCTTCTTGCGTATTACAAAAGCGCAGCAGTTCCTGAACTGAAAGGATACTTGCCAACAACAGCGCTGGGCGCCGAACTGGCCAGCATCGCCATCAACCTTGCAGCACTCCCCCTACTCATCATTGTCCTGATCATGGCAGCAGCATTTCTTCACCTCTTTGTCCGCCTGTGGGGCGGCACTGGCGGGCTCGTTGACACGGTAAGCGCCAGCTTCTACGCATACGCACCCACACTTCCCTTCACAATCTTGATTACAACATTAGTAACGAGCATCATGCTCATCAACCCAAACTGGCTTATAGTTGAGATTTTCGTGCTGGATTTCCTCTCAATATCCGTGCTGGGATTCCTCGTCATACTATTGCTGGTGTGGCAACTGAGCATTGGCGTCACCGGACTTTCTGTGCGCCACGCGGCCAGCAAAATCAGAATGTTTTGGGCAATCTTCACGGCAAGCCTCGTCGGCATGATTATCGTATTGGGTGTTGTTGCAGGCATCATCTTCATAGTCGTCTTGTTCGCCATGATTCTCACAGGCGAGTCAGCACCCTCAGTACTTGCAGAACTCGATATAAGTCCTGCTGAACAAGGAACAGAACTGCTCGAATGCACCCGACAGTCTCCTGGAAACTGGTGCTTCACTGCCGAAGGCATGAAGTATTGCGGCAGAAAAGAAAACTGCATTTCTGCACTTGCATTTGTGCGCCAAGACAAGCTGATTTGCGAACAACTCGTCTCCCGCGGCAAAGACATTTGTTTAGGAACACTTGCGGCCGCAGCCAAAGACACAAGTCTCTGCCCCTTGGCACCAAGCCCTGACCGATGCTACGACGTGTTCGCTGGAGACACAAATGATGCTGCCGCGTGCGGCTACATCGGCGACCTCTACCGGCGCGAAAACTGCGTTGCATGGTTCCAGCCAGAAACGGCACTTGCCTATGAAGACGCGGTAATGAACAAGAACACTGCCCTGTGCGACCGCCTTAAAGGACGCACACGCGACAGTTGCCTTGCGAATATCGGCACCGCGTTAAACGACAAGTCTCTTTGCGAGGCATCATCAAACAAGGACGTGTGCTACGATTGGTACGCGACAGACGCAAACGACGAATCCACGTGCGACCTCATAGCCAACGACCGACTTCGCGCAGATTGTCACCAGTGGTTTGAATAGTCACAAAATTTCGATTTCGTGCCTGCGGCACTCACTCAGAAATTGTGTTGGTCTTTTTCAAAATAATGATGTTGCCTCTGCCTTTCTTTATTCTTTGAATGACCCCCTGTGCTTCAAGATCAGCAAGCATTAGCGAAATCTTCGCTTCAGAATACGGAAACTGTAATCTGATTTCCTTCTGCGTCGTCCGTCCATCCTGAGCACGAATGAAATCAAACAGAACGTGAAGATCGTCAGGCAGTTCAGGCGAGTTCTGCTCCGACTGCCCTGAGGAACGACCTGGGCGGGCATGCTTCCAGACGAGAATCAACGTTATCACAATCGCGGCCACGAGAAGCACAATCACAATATAATTTTGCTCAGGGTCATCACCTACGTCAGCAGAAATATCATCCAGTCGGCTATCCACCTCGTCATCAGCGTCATCAAGCAACTGAATCGCGATCAGATCAAGCACAAAATCGCCGTCCATTGCCACTTCGAGATCTTCTTCAAGAATCACCTCCGTGCCACGCTGGACAACAAGAGAATAATTGCCAGGCGACAGTGTAATAGTGTAGCTTCCATTCCGCGCAACAACAACCTGCTTCTGCAGACCATCAACGGTAATCACTGCATTATCAACAACATCCAAACCAAGATCGTACACCGTGCCGTGAAGCGTGGCGGCTGATGCAAGAGGAAGACACATTAAAAGCGACGCCAACACAAGTTTATGCATTCTCAAATACCTCAACCAAGTCACTCGGTGAGTTGACCATCCTCGTTGGTTTGAATGTGCGGAGCACTTTTAAATCCTGATAACCCCAGCCAACAGCGACACTCTTCACCCCGGCGCTGTGCGCTGCGTCAATATCTCTCGATTCATCACCCACATACCACACGTTCTGCCTTTCCACACCAAGTTCTTTAAGCACTTTCTCAATAAGTCTCTTTTTGCCAAATATGCTTCCTCCAGCAACAATGCGGTGAAAACAATCAATTCTATGAAACTCACAAAACTCCGCCACATTTCGCTCTGTATTTGACGTCACGCACACCAGAATGTGGCCTTTCTTTTTCAATTGCCGAAGCACGTGTGAAATACCCTGCTGTGGTTTCACGTCACCGATGGCGTCATGCATGCTTTGCCGAAAGTGGCGAACAAAAAATGGAAGCTTCAGCAGAGGAATTTTCAAATGCATGAGAAGCTCTTTACTATTCATCAAACGAAGCATACCCACGTCTTGCTCACTCAAGAGTTGACTGCCGTACTTCTGCGCCAGGGAGTTATACACCTTGAGCGCAAGCGGAAAGCTGTCTGCAATAGTCCCATCAAAATCAAACATGATTAACGCCATTTGAAGTATAAATCTTGCAGGCTTTAAATATCTGGGGGAGAACAAAACAAAGACAGCATAAAGTTTCCCGAAGCAAAAGAAGGCAGAAATAACCTTTGATTTGGAATGTTGTAAAGTGTTCTGCAAGTATGTTTATAAACAAACCAGGGCAGAAGGAAGGCAAGAAAACAGATTTCACCGGAGGATATAAACCATGAAGAAAACAATCGTCAGCGTCATGGCAGTGCTTCTATTGGCACTCCCATTAGCGCTCGCACATGCGCACGAGATGTCCGCAGAACAGGACAGTGCAGAACCAGCAGAGACAACAAAAGATACAGAAAAAACAACAAAGGAAGCAAAGCCTCTTACGAAAGCACAGGAGGAGCGAGAGAAGTTAAAGGAACGCAAACAAAACCTTGTCGCGCAGGCAAAAGCTGCCCGTGAAGGCCTAAAAGAATCCGTAAAAGCGTTCCGTGAAAGCCACAAGGAATTTGCTGACGCAAAATTCAACGTGCACGAAAAACGCACCGCGGCACAGCAATGCAAAGACAAAGTCAAACCAGAATGTGTCCAGGCACGAAAAGACGTCAAACTGGCAACCAAAGACCTCTTGAAACAGTCCAGCACAGAAGCGTTAACAGTATTGAACTCAGTCAAGGAAAAAGTGTCTGCAAGTAACATGCCAGACGACAAAAAGGCAGAAACACTGGCAAAAATTGACGCGCGCATCGCAGCAATTACTGCCGCTCAACAAAACGCTGACGGACTGTCTGAAGAAAGCAAACCCGCAGACTTCAAGGACGCTGCCAAAGCTGTTCGAAACGCATGGAAGGATACCAAGCACGACCTGAAGAAAGCAGTAGTGCACGCTAACCAGGCACGCCTCGGCAACATTGCCGAAAGATTGCAACAGGCACAAGACAAGCTCACCAAAGCAGTTGAAAAACTCTCTGGCGAAGGCAAAGATGTCGGTGCAGTCCAGCAAAACCTTGACGCAGTAAAAGCAAAACTCGACGAAGTCAAGAAGCTCAACGACGAACTCACCGCAATTGTCGCCTCAGATCTTGCCACACAGGACAAGATGAAGCAAGCAACAGACAAGATGCGCGACGCAAACGCCGCCCTGAAAGACGCCCATAAATTGATCAAGGACGTCATCGCAGGCCTGCGCGAGCACAAGGCTTAAAAAGCCCTCAAGGAATGGTGCACGTATGAAAACACCGTTAATCTTGGCAATCGCGTTGCTCGTCGCCGTGGCCGCATGCGCTCCAAAAGCAGTGCCGCCAGCGCCAGTTGCTCCTCCAGAGCCACCAGCGCCTGCCGCGCCATCCCCATCGGATGTTGAGCAGGTCGCATCAGACGTTGAGAGCATCCAAGCAGACCTTGGAGACACCTCTGACATCGATGCGCTTGATGACGAGCTTGCAGAATTAGAACAATTAGACGTTGAATAAACGTCTTCTTTTTTTCTTTTTGAATTTTTCGAGTTCGCTTCGCTCACTCAGAAAAATTCGGGTTAATTGTGAATCAAAGTTTTGCTACGGTGCGCACGCCATGATTGAAATCGACGGAAGCTATGGAGAAGGCGGAGGACAAATCGTGCGCACAGCACTCGCGCTCTCCCTCCTGACCAGCAAGCCTTTCCGCATTACCAACATACGAAGCGGAAGAGACAAGCCAGGATTGAAAGCACAACACGTGCACGCAATCAAGGCAGCACAACAACTCAGCGACGCCTCGGTGTCAGGAGCAGTGGAAGGAAACAAAGAACTTGAATTCCACCCACGAACATTCACTGCGAAGAAACTGTCCATAGACATCGGCACTGCAGGCAGCATCACGCTTCTCCTGCAAGCCCTCCTTCCCGCAATTATCTTCGGACCCAAACGTTGCACCCTTGAGATCAGCGGAGGTACAGACGTCGCGTGGTCATGTCCAGCTGACTATTACGCCAACATCCTCCTGCCCACACTCGAGCGGTATGCGCACATCGGTTTTGCCATCAAAAAAAGAGGATTCTACCCAAAAGGAGGAGGACAATGCACACTCACCATAGAACCGCTCCATCCATTAGGAGCACAAGCTCCCCCACTCGTACTTGACACGCAAGGCACGCTTGTCAAAATCAACGGCGTCGCAGTAGCCAGCAAAAGCCTTGCCGGCCACGAGGTTGCGGAACGCATGGCACAAAGCGCGCGTGACCTCCTTACGAACCAGTATAAAATCCCTATCGACATCAGAACAGAATACGCAGACACATTCTCAGACGGGTGCACCATCACCCTCTGGGCAGTCTGCTCGCCAACACAAGACGTGACACCACACACCAGACGACTGATCGGCGCAGACGTACTAGGGGAAAAAGGCATTCCTGCAGAAACTATCGGCAGAGAAGCTGCGCAGAAACTCATCAAAACCCTTGACTCTGGCGCAGCTGTTGACGAACACCTCGCAGACAACCTCATCCCCTTCCTCGGACTATGCGGCGGAACAATCAAAACAAGCACCATCACGCCACACACCACAACAAACATGTTTGTCGTTGAAAAATTCCTGCCGGTCAAGTTTCACGTGCAAGGAAATGTGATCACTGCTGAAAAAAATTAATGAAATTGGAGACAAATGAAAAATGAAACCTGCCAGAGAAAGACGACGCCCTCGGAATGTTTAAATACTTTGAAAAGACACTTAGTACATGTCAAAAAACTTGTTTGGATTCTCAAGGAAATACGATCCCATCACAGGCAAACTATTCAAACGTAAGCGTAAAAACTTCTCATCCACAATTAAGAAGGCCGCGTTGATAAAAGCGCGTGGAAAATGTATGTGTTGTAAAGAAGATTTAGATCCAAGGTCTACCGAATTTGACCACAAAGACAACAATGTTTCGAATGTCAGTCTTACAAACTGCTACGTTGTATGCTCAAATTGCCACAGAAAACATACTGTCATTAAGAAGAGAAAAGTTAAGGATACTTTTGGGAACGTGATTGGCTATTCTACAATAAAAAAG
>JACQMZ010000044.1 GCA_016203345.1 Candidatus Woesearchaeota archaeon
CTCGAAAACCCCTCAGAGGAGCAGCCGATAACAGAAGCTAAACACGTACCGCAATTCAGTATAATTGGAGTTTTTTGCACAAGTATCGAACAATTTCAACACAACACTTGTCCCAGAATTCCAAAATTTCCCGCGCCTGAGCAGTGGTCACCCTCATTCCCCTGTAGTTTGCATCATTTCGAATCTTTCTAAATCTGTCGATGAAGTTTAACCTTATTTTCTCTTTAATATCAAGATCTTTCAGACTCTCCAAACTTGTCTGGTGGTCCGCTGGCTCATAGCCTACAAGCCACCAACACGCATCGCCCAACTGACGCATGGGTTCATAAATTCCCCTGAAAACAAGAGTGGCAGTCTCGTCATTCAACAAAACACTTTTTGCCGCAAGCGCATCCCTTTCTGCGCTGGTTATCAACGATTTTATCCGCTCCAAGTCCTTCTGTCGCACTCGCAGTGCACCCTGGCGGACAAGCACGGCCACCACGTCTTCATTCACGGCTTCACCTCGAGAAACCCGCTCAAGACAACCCCATTCGCGATGTTGTTGAAAACATTAACGTCTACGTCCGCCCTGTTGAATACGTGAATCTGAATTTTTCGCCCTATCGACTTTTCGACATTAGCCAGTTCGCGAAGATTCGTGGTCGTGTATTGTGTTACCACATCTGATTCAACAGCAATGTCTATGTCCGATCCTGCAATGTCCTCGCCTTTTCTGAAACTGCCAAACAAAACGACTGCTTTCGGGTTGTGGAAATGATCGTTGAGGAATTCCACTACGCCGCTATTGTACACAAACGACAAGTTATACACGATCTTCCGACGGATGTACTCCCAACTTCGCTGTTTTGCGCGAATCCTCCAAATCTTTGTCAGCTTTGTAATCTCAATCAGATCTGCTTTGTATAACTTTGTCAAAATAGTATGCATGTTTGCCTTCGCAACATCTGCCTCTTTAGCCAGATCACTCAGACTAAACTCTTTGTCGGGAAACCGATAAAAAATCTCCAACACCCTTTGTGTAGCGGTTTCAATAATGAACATAAGGTATCTTTTTGGAACAAGCAGTTTCATCATAAAACATACGTTATAAAGAAGAACTATATTAAGGTTTCGCTTAACAACCTTTTTGAGTATCTTTGTCTTGTGCTCTCGCATGGAAGCCATTCTTGCCTCGCCCCGCGGTTTTTGCGCAGGAGTTGAACGAGCAATCAAAATTGTCGAGCTTGCACTGCAGAAGTACGGCGCGCCAGTGTACGTGCGGCACGAGATCGTGCACAACAAACACGTTGTTGAGTCGCTCAAGGAAAAAGGCGCGGTGTTTGTGGACGAATTAAGCGACGTTCCACCCAACAATCACGTCATCTTCTCTGCGCACGGCGTGTCGCCTGCAGTTCATGAGGAAGCCAAACTCAGAAACTTGCATGTCATCGACGCCACATGCCCGCTCGTGTTCAAAGTCCATTATGAAGTCAAGAAATTCGCGCAAGAAGGGCACAAAATAGTCGTGATAGGACACCATGGACACCCTGAAATCATCGGCACCATGGGAGAAGCGCCAGACGCGTGCACGCTCGTCGAAACGCCAGCAGACGTTGACAAACTTCCTCCGTACGACAAAGTAGCTGTCGTCACGCAAACCACTCTCAGCACAGATGAAACAGCAGACGTCATGACTGCGCTCAAACAGAAATATCCGCACCTTGTCATGCCGCCAAAAGAAGACATTTGCTACGCCACAACCAACCGACAACACGCAGTCAAAGCAGTTGCTGCCCACTCACAAGTTGTACTCGTCGTTGGATCACACACCAGCTCAAACTCCAAAAGACTTGTCGAAGCAGCAGAACGCGCAGGCGCCCGCGCATACCTCATCGATGACGCAAGCCACATCAATACCTTGTGGTTAACGAGCGCACGCACGATCGGTGTGAGCGCAGGCGCATCAGCACCAGAAGAACTCGTGCAGGGCGTCATTGAAAGGCTGAAACAGCTTGGAGTAAAAACAGTCCGAGAAGAACGCACAGTGGATGAAGATATGGCATTTGCTCTCCCAAAAATCTAAAACCCTTTCTGTGCAGCCAACATCTCCACCAAACCAGGCGCGACCACGGGCTTGCCTGCCACAAGCACATACTTGTACGGCAAAACCACACTCTCGCCCACCTTCGTGTGCACTTCCAGATCGTTCGTGAACGGAATGTTTTTCAAAGGCGTGCCATCAAGAATTTTCTTTGTCACCAGAACCGCGGTGTCCGTGCTGAACTGGTCAGGACCAAGATTCCTATGCTCAGCCCAGAGCACTTTGTCAGCAAGCAATGCTTTCGTCCTTCCTGCCGCTGGATGATCGCCAAGTATTCCGCCAAAAATAAAATAGTCAAAATTTTTCGCATCGCTTGGCTCCAAAAGTTTCGGCGCAGACAAGTCCAGCAAACACGCGTGCTTTAGATTCATTGCAGTCACACTTTCCTGAAACACTTTACCAAATTTTGCCAGCCGAGAAGACGAGGCAGGCAGTGAAG
>JACQMZ010000045.1 GCA_016203345.1 Candidatus Woesearchaeota archaeon
ACTTTATGAATGAAGATTCGTCCACCAGAGAACTTTGAAAACCCCGACCAACGGGAGGGGTTATTCAAAGTTCTCAATACACTACTGAAACAGACCAAACTCTTGCGATGACTCTATCGTTCATTACAATCCCAAAAGCATGACTTCTATGCGGGTTTTATCATGAAGCCTTCTTTTGCTACTGGGAAGATGCGTACTTTTGTTCCTTGTTTGATATCAAGGTGGACTGCCAGCTCGGAGGGAATGCCCACCACTAAGCTTTTGCCGCTTATGGTGACTTTTCTTTCGAATCCAAATGAATATTCCTTGACCTCTGCTGTGCGGGCTTCCATTTCCTTGGCTTGTTCTTCTGAGAAGAAAACCTTGCTGCATTTTGGACATCGATATGCCTGTACGTTGTGCAATGGATACCCTTCTTCGTACTCGTACTTCGGCAATACGCCGAGCTTCATTTGTACGTTGCATTTTGCACAATAAATGCCGTTTAGTTCTTTTGCCATTTTTTCCTCCGTATTGCATATGCGGTGATTATGCGCTCTTCTTTGTTACGAATCGTGAAAATTATCATGATTGTCTTATTCTTAAGATCAATCTGCTTGCCGTATCTGGTTTCACCATCAACAATTTGCTTGATCTCAAGTTCACCATGTGTCAAGCAGTTACGAACATCATCTTCAGTTATGCCCTCTTGTGCCATCTCATCACGAGCATGATCTGAAATAATCATGATTCATCACTTACATAATACTTATTAAGCTTATTAATCTTTCGGAACCGAAAAGACGGCAGAGCTTTTACCGGATTAGGTAGTGTCGGAAATCTCGCTGCACATCATTTACTTGACATCCTCAACCTTAATCACATGCCATCCGAATTGCGTCTTCACCGGCTTTGAGAATTCTCCCTTCTTCAACGCAAACGCAGCACTTTCAAACTCTCTTACCATCATCCCGCGGCCAAACCATCCTAAATCGCCGCCATCTTTGCCAGACGGACATATTGACTTCTGCTTCGCAAGATCTTCAAAAGTCTTGCCGTGCTTCACATCAAACAAAATAGCGTTGGCTTCATCTTCAGTTTTGACCAGAATGTGTTTAGCGTGAACTTGTGCAGTCATACACGCACGTGAGATGAAGTATTTTTATACCTTTCGTACCTGTTTAGCTTTCCTGTGGGTACGAATTTTCCGAATTCGCCGCTCTTGCGGCTCATTCAGGAAAATTCACAATGTGAATACGTGAATTACTGCAGGAGCATTGTGGCTACGGCCGTCAATTGAAGTAAGAGCAGAGCACAGTAATAGTAAATCGCATTGATTAATGAACAAAAAGTCTGCGATTTACTATTATAGCGAATCTCGCAAAAGTTCAATACATAACGAGATTCGCTATAATAACCCAAGTATCCTGGTGGAATTGAAACATTTCAAAGTTCTCGATATCATCTCACTGACAACTTCTCTGAGACAAATACGGGAGCAACCGCAAAGTCACGACGACACGTTCATCCTAATCAATTTGTCATCCCCTGGTCTCGGAATTCCCCGACCATCCCTGTTTGACGTTGAAACATACAGATTACCTTTGTGGTACTGTACTTCCCTCACGCGCCCCAGATCATCTCTGACAACAGATTCGTTCACAATCTGACCATTGTTCAGCACGAACTTTCTGACCTGAGAACCGCGTAGGCCTGCCACGTACAAGTTTCCATCATTATCTGCGGCGATTCCTGCTGGCGCAAGCGTCCAGTCTGAAAAGCACCGGATCGGAGCAGAAAAACCTTCATGCGCATCACACGTCACCAGAGGCCACCCATAATTTTGGCCTGGCTCAATAATGTTGATTTCATCCATCATGCTCGGCCCGTGCTCAGGTGCGTACAACACACTTTCATGCCATACCAGTCCCTGTGGATTTCGATGACCGTACGAATAAACCAAACTGTTTGGGAATGGGTTAGACGCAGGAACAGAACCATCCTTGTTTATTCGCAAAATCTTGCCTGCCATCGACGCCAAGTCTTGCGCAAGCGACGGCTCAGTCGCGTCACCAGTCGTCACATACAGGAACCCGTCAGGTCCAAATGCCAGTCTGCCGCCGTCATGAAACTGCGCGCCAGGAATGCTGTCAATTAAGACTTTCTCGTCCGAAAGCACACCACTGTACACAAACCGAGACACGCGATTCAGCGTTTGCTTTCCACCCTGATATGTGTAGTATACGTAAACAAAACTATTTGAGTTGAACTCAGGATCAATCGCCACACCCAACAAGCCACCTTCAGAAATCCAGCGAGACGCAACGCTCCCAACATTCTGAACAACACCATTCCTCACATGATAGACACTCCCTGTATTGCGCTCAGTCACGAGAAAAGTATCATCAGGAAAAAAAGACACTGCCCACGGCACTTCAAGCTCTGTTACCAAAACCTCGTCGTTCGGCGCCCTCATCGGCACACATGCGACAAGCAATAACAGACACGCCAAAATTGCTTTCATGCATAAACACTGCGCTAAAGGACTTAATAAAGCTGCCTTATGCCTTCAACTCGCATACCTTCATCTCCAGCGAGTCAAGGCCGTTCTCGAGATCCTTGTGGTTAGAATCCATACCTTGAATTTTATAATGCGCGCACACCATCCTGCTCACTTCTGTCGCTGCCCGCGCGCGATACAGCAACTGAATTGCTGACTGACGATTATCAGTCTTGTCTTCACTTGCTTGATGAGCCCCCACAACCATCAGCAACCTGTGCGTCAACAGAGAAGCGTGATTGTATTCCACTGTAATCGCCTCAGCAAGGGTTGCCGCATAAGAATAGCGATGTGCTTCGCGATATGCAACCACTCCACAATCAAAATGCACCTGAGCCATCTGCACGTCACCCTTCGCAGTATGAATCTGGCCCATGATTTTCCAGTCAAGCATAGAACGGGACAATGTCTGGATTTTCATTGTTGCATGCGGCGCCAATTTGAATGCGTTCGCAAGAACCCGCACGCTTGCAAAGAAGCGGCCATAATCCTGCAACTTATTACCCAGCGTGAAAGCTACCAAATAGTTATTTGGAAACTCCGCAAACAAATCAACCAAGAGATCAATCGAGTCCTGCTGACTGCCATCATCCCACAACCGCAACGCCTGCGCGTATGCGTCAGGAAGTTCATCAGCCATTTCCTGCAATAAGTCACTCACGTGATCCTGGATGATTTGCGCATCGTGCAGATCAGGAAACCTCGCCAGAACCTCCTCACTCCCACACTTGCCCACAAAATAATGCATATCAAACCTATTGGTGCGCGATCATTCGCGCCTCCAACCCAGCAAGCCGCTGAGCCAATTTGTCATCCTCCTTGCACCCGTAATACTTCCGAACCAGCAACCCAAGCTCGTACGCCATTCTCGCGTTCACAAGATTGTCCTGAACACGACGCCTAATCGCCTGTGAATCGTGCTCAACGCCCAACTCCACCAACGAACAATACAACGACGCGTGCAAAGACTCACGCACGCACGCCTCTGACGGAGTGACAGCGTGCACCAACCTGTCACCCTTAATCAAGGCACGCATCGCGTTAATATACGCACCTGCCGCGTATGCCAAATCCTCCTTACGCGTAAACTCGTCGCCCAAAAGCAGCCACGACGACAACCCACGATTCAAAGACTGCAGTTTAAACACATCGTGAGGCGCAAGCCTGTACGCCACCTGAAAAATCTGCGCACTCACATAGAACCTATTCAAAGCTTGCATCACCTCTCCGCTTGTCAACACAATGGGAAAATTATTTGGGTGCTGTCGATTCATGCCCTTCAGCAACTCCACAGCCCTCTTAAATTCCTTCCTATCAACACAATCCTGCAGATCCCCCCACGACTCGCCTGTTACGCTCACCTCTTCCATAAACCGCTCGCCCACCAAACCTTCAAGAAAAGCGCCATCCTCTGCGTCAGGATACTCTGCAGACAAAACTCGAGAACCAACCTTTACCACAAACTTCTGCATCCAAACCAACCATGCGTCCACCCATAAAGACTTTAAGCGTGAACAGTGTATATGCGCCCTTCATCTGACACCATAATATGAGCCGCCGGTGTCAGACGCAACACCTACACAAAAAGCAAGGAAGTCAGCATAGGCATCAATGCCAAACACGTGGACTCTGGCGTTATACCTATTACTGTCTCGGATCATCCTCCTATGCCGTGCCATCATTTCAAGATCAGTTCCTGAATCCACGCCACAGTTTGGCGCGCCATCTGTCAAGAGCACGACGTCATGATTGTCCTCCTCCTGCAACGCATACGACACTGCAACACCAGTGCCAGTTGCTCCTGCCGGCCAAACACTCGTGGAAAGCCAGCGATACGCGTCACTCTTGTTGTCATCACACGCGTCCACCATATGTTGCTGCCACGCCTGCAGTTCACAATGATACACCACGATGTTAAACCGAAACCTTCTTGGAAGACTCCTGATCGACGCCTTTAACTCACTGATTGCCCGCGCAAAACGCGTCCCGCGCCTGATCAGCATCCCTTCCGGATCAATGCCTGGCCCTATGTTGGTGTCCATCGAAAGACTACGGTCCAAAACGTAAATAATTGAGTGTTCTGCGGGAATGACTTCGTTGTAAAACGTAGGCGGATCTTCTGGCTCAGGCTCTGCACGTTGTTCATCAGACGGTACCCACAAATCCTCAGGTCTTTGCCGCCTTGGTCGTTCGATAGGCAAATCCAAACCGTCATCACCTGCAAACACTTTGCTGCCCAACAACGCAAGACCCCCAAGCGCCATGCCGCTTATGGCAAGAAACTCCCTTCTCGTCAAGTTGTCCAGAAAGCGCTGGGTGTGCCTGCGGACAACACCTCTTTCATGCTGGAGCGGCGTCAGAGCCATATCTCACCTGACTTCATGAAACGAGCCGCCAGTATTAGAAGCGACACGCTGACAAAACTGCCGAAAAGGCCCATACGTGGCGATGCCGAACACGTGCACTCGGTCATGATCAGGATTGCTATTCGTGATTATGAGCAAGTGCTCTGCCATGTCAAGCCTGCACGTGGGCTCGCCGTCAGTCAAAAGAATAACATCACGATTGCTACCTCCTGTTCTCAATGCATAAGACACTCCAAACGCCGTTCCCGTACCACCTTGCGGGTACAGGCCGTCAATCCACCTATACGCAGCCCTCTTGTTTTCAACAGATGCAGGCACCAGCTCCCTTTGCCACGCATTTGTCGAACAATCATAACTCACGATGTTAAACCGAAAATTAGGAGCCAACGCCCTGATTGAACGCTTCAGTTCAACTTGCGCCCTTTGAAAACGAGTCATGTTCCTGACCCTGCCCTCCAGATCAACACCAGAACCCATGACCCTTTCCATGGAACCGCTCCTGTCAACCACGTAAATAAGCGACTCAGTGGCGCCATAAATCGGTTCACCAAAAAAAGTCGGAGGATCCTCATCAGGAATACGCGGCGGCTCCTGACGATGAGGGTCTGAGTACGAAATACGCGGACCAATCGGCAAATCCAACCCCTCATCACCGGCATACATCCTCTTCCCACCGAACAACAGCGCCAAACCAAGAACACCTGCAGTTGCATACTTCACAGCCGCTGTTGAATACCTTCTTACGATACCTCTGAGAGAATTTTCGAGCATGAGTGCCCGCCCGAAGGACAACATCATTAAAGCTCTGTGTGAGGAGTGGTTATTGTGTACACGAATTTTGCGAACTCCCTCGCTTGCGCTCGGTCGTTCAGCAAAATTCACGTTCTCGAAAACCCTGACTGTCAGCAAAAGATAATGGAAGCTTAACACGTACGAGAGAGAGCAATCTTTTTAACCCATCAACACTTTGTTAACGTATGCCGCAGTCGCATAACCTGGTAGTGCGACAGTCTTGAAAACTGTTTCCGAAAGGAATTCTCGGTTCAAATCCGAGCTGCGGCGCTTTAGGTCTGCACCTTATGCGTATAC
>JACQMZ010000047.1 GCA_016203345.1 Candidatus Woesearchaeota archaeon
GCACAAAAAATCCTCAATGACCTCAAAGAACTAGACAAGAGACGACAAAACAAGAAAACCTTAACTTAACGACATTGCGGCCTGAAGCCCCCTACGCTGCACCATCAAAAATTCCCTTCGTATGTGTTCTACCTGCGCATTCATTGAACTACATGTGAACAACAACTTGCAACTCTTTCACTCTTTCTTGCATTTCTTCTGCACTGATCGGATGCCTTCGCGTGCTGTCAACCAATAACGACTGGTAAAACTCGCCCTTATGCATATCACCATCAACCCGCGGCACAATGTGAACATGCAAGTGATTCACCGACTGCCCAGCAGACACGCCGTCCTGCATCACCACACAAAAACCAGTCGCCCCATACGCTCTGGTTAACATCCGCTGAACGTCAATGATTTGACCAACAAGAGAAGCCTGCTCGTCAGCATTCAAATCCTTGCACAACTCCACATGCCGTTTGGAAACAATCAGCACATGACCCTTCAACACAGGCTTGAAATTATAGAACACGCGCCAACACCCTTTAGTGTACACTTGCTGATCCCTAATGATAGTTTCACTACAGAAAGGACAGTTCATGAGCAAACCCGAGCGGCAACTTCTTGTTAAACTTTCCGGTCGCAGTGCTCCAATAAAACAGAAGAACTTTTATAATCAAACAGTACTTCGAAAGCATGCCACTTACAAACGTTGCACAACTTGACACGAAAGAACCAAGAGGAATTTACAACGTAAGCGACCCGAAAACGTACACGAAAGGGGAACAACAGCTTCTCCGCACGTTTATCGCGAATGGCTATCACCCCCTCATCGTGTGCTTCAATCACCCTCCAGATGAAATGAAAAAGCACGACAAGGAATTTGCACACCCGTCAGTGACTTATCTTGATGTTGTCACCCACGCCATGTCCATTTCACAAATATCGTTAGAAACAACCAAACTCTGGCAAAAAATGACAGGAAAAAAAAATGGCACTCCTTGACTGCGTAGAGATTCTGTTTGCCAAGTACGACAGCAAAGACGTGTTTACCGCACTCCACCCCCTTATCAACACCATGAAAAAAGACGGGATTGTTGTGCTGTGCGTTGCGAAAGACACTCTTGCGCCAAGGACAGAAAAAGTCCTCCGCCACATGTGCGAAGAAGTCATTTACCTCTGAATTTTTGCGAGCTCACTACGTTCGCTCAGCAAAAATTCGAGAAATAACGCGAGGTAAAGCGCGCCAAACTCTGAGCTATGGGACTTTCTCTGCGAGACGCTCAATATACCTGCACTTTGGAAACTTATTGCACGCGGCAAAACTGCCATAAATCGATTTTCTCAGGATTACTGTCCCCTCACCGCACTTCGGACACTTTTTTTCCACAAATACAATACCCGCACCCACCTTGGAAGGACAATCAGGACTAATGCAGACCTCCTGAGGACGCTTTGCCTTCCTGATAATTTTCACCATCGGAAACGCACAATGCGAACACGACTTTTCAGGCAGTACCTGAACCAAGCCAGACGCAGGAAGCTTAAACGTCGTTGTACAATCAGGATAGCGATTGCACGCAATAAACTTTCCAAATTTTCCCTTCCTGACTTGAAGCATCCCCTGCTTGCACTTGGGACAGGGGCCTACAGTCGTGAGCGCCTGCTGAGTCTCAGCAAGCGTTGTCTTCAACCCCTCACCAATATCCTTTTCCTTTGCCTTGAAATCAGCCAACAACTCAGTCAACACGTCACGCGCCTCAGACAACACAAGCTCCGGCTTTTTGGCATGCTCCCTAATCTTTTCCATATCCTCCTCAAAATGGCGCGTCAGCGCTTCATCAAGAATACGCGGACAATACTTTTCCAACACAGTCACGATCTGCATGCCGAGCTCAGTCGCCTGCAACGCCTCACCCTTCACATAATTCCTCTTCGCAAGAGTATCAACAATTTCTGCACGCGTCGCCTTCGTCCCAAGACCACGCTTCTCAAGCTCCTTGATAATGGAAGACGGCGTAAAACGCTTAGGCGGCTGGGTTTCCTTAGCGTGCAATAGAATCTGCGAAATATCAACGATGGCGCCCTGCACTACTGCAGGCAATTCGATTTCTTCAAGCTTCACATACGGAGCATACAGCACATGCCATCCTGCCTTCACTGTCCGCGCACCCTTCGTGACAAACAGCTCCTGCCTGACGTCTATTGTCCACACCACAGTCTCACGCTCTGCAGGCTCGCCAAACGTCGCACAAAACCTTTTCACGACGAGATCATACACTTTCGCCGCACGCTCATCCACCTTTTTCGGCGCGATGCCAGTAGGATAAATTGCCGGATGCGCAGGATCAGACTTTGAACCATTATTCGGCTTCAGCTGTTTTATGGCAAGCACATCATGACAGATTTTTGCAAAATCCTTTTGCTTCGCAAGCTGAGAAAGAATAGTCCTGAACCCGATCGCCTCAGGCAACTGCTGAGAACTTGTCCTCGGGTAAGAGATGAACCCACCAGTGTACAAATCCTGCGCTATCGAAAGAGTTGTTTTTGGATTAATACCAAAACACCGATACGACTCTGTTTGCAAAGTAGTGAGGTCAAAAGGTTTTGGCGGGGATTGCTGAAAAGAAGAACGCTCAACAGCCGCAATCGTGCCTTTCTTCTCACCGTTTACTTTTGCAAAAACAGCATCTGCCTCTTCCTTTTTCCAAAACTTATCTGTCTTGTGCCATGCTTCTACCTGATACTGCTTCACCGCACCGTTAAGACTAATCTGCCAAAACGGAACAGGCTTAAACGCAGAAATTTCACGCTCCCTGTCCACAACAATCTTCAACGCAGGACCCTGCACCCTGCCAGTCGACATGATCCCAAACCTGCCAGCCTGCGACACTGCACGCGTCAAGGCACGCGACAAATTAATGCCGTAATAAAAATCAAGAAAATGACGAGTCTCGCCCGCAAACGCCATCCCCCAATCCAACGTCGGCGACAAAGTATCATACGCGCGCTCCAAATCAGGCTTGGTCAACGTGCTAAATTTCATCCGGCGAGCATCCTTTTTCCTGCACGCAAAACGGATGATGTTGTACCCAATAACCTCCCCCTCAATATCATAATCCGTCGCCACCACAAACGCGTCCGCCTTCTTCGCAAGCTTTTCAAGAACAGCCAAATATTTTTTCGAAAACGCCGACTCCTTAGACATCTCCCCCACAGGAACCCACTGAATGTCAAACACAGGATACGAAAAACCACGCTTTTTCTCCTTCTCAGCAAGCCCATACAAGTGGCCCACCGCACACCCCACCACAATGTCCTTCTTGCCACGCGAAATCCTATAAAAAGGCACGCCAGACACCGCCTCCTTCACCGGCTTCCCCTCAGCCAACGCCTCGGCTATTTTCTTCGCCGCATTCGGCTTCTCTGTAATTATCAGTTCAACCATTACGCCAGAAAAACGAAAGAGTTGTTATAAATGTTCTGTGAAATTCTCGAGTTCGCTCGCCTTCGGCTCGCTCACTCAGAGAATTTCTGGGGAATACGCGAAATATAATTACTGGAAATACAATTACTACACGATCGCATAGGTTATGGTTCTACCTACGTCCCTTCTTTTTTACGCGTTTCGTGGATTTTGAACGCAACACCTTCGACGCCTTCCGTGACCGCTCCGCAGCCGAACGCGCCAACCTCTGAGCCAACGCAACGTCGTGCTTTACTTCAGACGCCACAAAACGAGACACGCGCTTGCCAGCGGCAACAGCCTCATGCCGGACCAAAGACAACAACCTGCCAACATCCCTGCGCGACAACACACCAGACTTTTCCAAACGCAACAACTCCTGCTTCACCTGCTCACCAGTGCGGCGAGCAACACGCGCAGTCACTCCAACCAAACGACGAACCCTGCGAACAACCATACGATCACCTCTCCTACCACCGAGGTCTGCAGCTTTAAAGACTTTTCGAAATTTTCGAAATTTTTGAGTTCGGCCTGCGGCCTCACACAAAAAATTTCGGGTGAGAAAACTTGAAATTGAATGCTTCGTCCATTATAAAAGCAAGGCAACTCTCCACCAAACAAATATTCAAAAGCATATGCTGAGGGCGTGCGAAGAGGTTATAGAACTGTTGGAATTGCTTGCGCCAAAGCTAAGGACTATGAACTATTTCCAGTAAATGAAAAAATCATAGTTGGAGACAACTGGGGAGATGAAAGTCCTGTCTTTCTTAATTACATCGATGTGCTCGTAAGAGTGGGCGGAGGAGCGCAATCAAAGAGAGAGACTGCAGAAACAAAATCGAGAGGAAAACCAGTCATAGAATATGACCTGCCAAAACTGAATTAATGCTCCGGTCTGAAATTCCCTTGCCTTCTTGCGGTATGTTTATGCTTTGAACCAATAGAGAACTTTGAATAACTATCAAATTTGTCAAAGTTCTCAATAGAACCGCTTTGAATCCGCAGAATATAAC
>JACQMZ010000049.1 GCA_016203345.1 Candidatus Woesearchaeota archaeon
AGTTCAGCGATGAATTTGAACGAGCCATGCGAAAACTCAAGAAGCGCGACAGAATTCTCTTTGAACAGATACAGAAAAAACTCATTGAAGTAATCGAACACCCGGACCACTTTAAACCGTTGCGAAACGTGCTAGCTGGCTTACGAAGAATACACTTTGGCAGCAACGTTCTGATCTACACTATAGACGGAGACGTCGTGCGCATCATCACCCTCGACCATCATGATGACGCGTATTAGGCCGCATTACACTCGAAACTCTGCATCATAATCAAACCGTGCAGTGTCCACTTCTTCGCGCACCACCAAAACGCCAGGAAGCCTGCGCACCTCATCCAGAGCGTGATCTGTTTCCACCAGAAGCACTCGCTGCTCGTTCTTCTGCACTACCGGTTTCGTGTCGAACAGACGCAAAGCATTAAGCAGAGCAACAGGAACCGCATACGGTGCAGCATCCCTGTCTGTATCGTAAATGATACAGTAACGCATACGCCAACAATCGTTCTCAAGCTTTAAAAACCCCTCCCTTCTCTTCCACTGCATGCCATTCACACTTGTTCATGAACGCTGGAAATGCATTGGGTGCAACGCCTGCGTGGCAGTCTCTCCTGAACACTGGGAAATGGCAGACGACGGCAAGTCAGACATCAAAGAAAGCACCCACAAAAATGTTCCCGAAGGAATTCTCGAAGAGCTTGACATCAAGGAACCAGGACCAGACAAAGACGCAGAAGAAGCGTGCCCTGTCAGTTGCATACATATTAAGCAACGGGACCCTACGAATGTTCCGAATTCGGCGCAGTCGCGCCTCATTCAGGAACATTCGGGTAAAAATTAATTCTTTTACCACTTTACAGTGGTTCTGTGACATTTTAGTCAGTCTCCGAAAATCTCGTGTGAGCGAAGCAAAGCTGAGCGAACTCGAGATTTTCGTGCAGGAAAAGTATATTAACAGGCAGAGTTTCTCGTCAGACATGCCAAAAATCACGCATATTCGCAAGCGCGACGGCACCCTCGCGCCATTTGACACTGCCAAGCTCACCCTTTCTCTTGAAAACGCGATGAAAGACGCCAAAGTGGCAAACGGCGTGCTTGCAAAAAAACTTGCCAAAGACATTACCGACGTGCTTGACAAGCACTTCAGCAAAGACCTCCCACCGTCATTCAAAGACATCCGCGACGTGATCGATGAAGTCCTGCGCAAGAAAAAACTCACGGCAGCAGCAGACGCATACGCACGGTTCAAGCAAGAAGAAAAGAAAATGATCGGCTTCCGCACGTACCACGGCGTGCGGGACGACATCGGCCTCACCGCAAACGCTCTCACCATACTTGCCAAACGGTACCTGCTCCGCAACAACGACGGCACGCTCATTGAGACGCCTGCGCGCCTGTTCAGACGCGTTGCCAAAGCGCTCGCCCAAGTCGACGCCATCTACAAAAAAGGCAGTGTCCTGAAAACCGAAGAAGACTTCTACCAACTCCTCTCAAAACTCGAATTCCTGCCAAACACGCCCACACTCATGAACGCAGGCACACCACTCGGACAATTATCTGCGTGCTTTGTCCTGCCAATCGAAGACAGCATTCACGGCATCTTCGGAACGCTCGAAAAAATGGCAGTCATTCACCAATCCGGAGGCGGAACAGGATTCTCGTTCAGCAAACTCCGCCCAAAAGGAGAAGTTGTCCACAGCACCAAAGGAGTCGCGTCAGGACCAGTCAGCTTCATGAGCATCTACGACGCCACAACCGCAGTCATCAAGCAAGGCGGCAAACGCAGAGGAGCGAACATGGCCATCCTCTCAGTTGACCACCCAGACATACTTGAGTTCATCACGTGCAAATCCAAAGAAAAAACATTCATGACAAACTTCAACATTTCAGTCGCCGCCACAGACTCGTTCATGGAAGCGGCACAGAAAAAACAGGACTACTCGCTCATCAATCCACGCACAAACAAGCCAGCCGGAAAGCCAAACGCGGCACAAGTCTTTGACACCATCTGCCAGTCAGCATGGGACAGCGGAGACCCAGGCATGATCTTCATCGACGAAATCAACCGACGGCAACCCACCCCGCAAATCGGAAAAATTGAAAGCACAAACCCCTGCGGGGAACAACCCCTGCTCCCCTATGAGTCCTGCAACCTCGGAAGCATCAACCTCAACAAGATGTTCAAAAACAACAAGTTCGACTGGGACAAACTCAAAAAAACCATCAGAACAGCAGTCCACTTCCTTGACAACGTCATCGACGCCAACAAATATCCCTACCCTGAAATTGAACAAATCACGAAAGCAAACCGGAAAATCGGATTAGGAGTCATGGGTTTCGCGGAAACACTCATACGCTTAGGCATACCATACGACTCCGACAAAGGTCTCGATTTCGCAGACAAACTCATGAAATTCATCAGCGCAGAAAGCCACAAAAAAAGCCAGGAACTTGGCGCCGAACGAGGAAGCTTTCCCAACTTCCCTGGCAGTATCTACGCGAAAAAATACAAAACCCTCCGAAACAGCACAATAACAACCATAGCCCCCACAGGCACCATCAGCATCATCGCCGGCGTAAACAGCGGCATCGAACCACTCTTTGCCATCGCGTACGTACGCGAAGTCCTCGACGGGCAACGACTCCTTGAAGTCAGCCCCTTGTTTGAAGAAATGGCGAAGCAACGAGGGTTTTACAGCAAAGCGCTCATGCTCAAAGTCGCCCGCGAAGGAAGCGTGCGCGACATCAAAGAAATCCCAAAAGACATCCGCCGACTCTTCGCCACCAGCTTTGACATCGCTCCAGAATGGCACGTCAAACTCCAAGCAGCATTCCAAAAATACACAGACAACGCAGTCAGCAAAACCGTCAACCTGCCAGCAAAAGCAACAGTTGAAGACGTGAAAAAAGCATTCCTGCTGGCATACAAGCTCAAATGCAAGGGCATCACTGTTTTTAGAACAGGGAGCAAACCACAACAAGTCCTGTATTTTGCAAAACCAGAAGACATACTCATCGCAGAACAAGAATATTCCGGCGGATGCACGACCACTGAGTGTCCTAATTGATAAGTATGTAATTTCAAACGAATTTCAGTAAATTTTATAAACTGCATACTCTTTTCAGTGTTTCTATGTCACTCATCGCAGAAGCACAATTGCAGGAAAGGGGACAAGTAACAATACCGGCAAAGCTGCGCAAACTCCTCGGATTAAAATCAGATACCACTTTGCTCTTATATGGATCAGAAAAGGAAATCATCATACGCCCAAAAATAAAGAATCCTCTCCAGTTTGCCGGAATGTTAGGCAAAGAAACCGGTGTTCGCACAGTCGAAGAACTGTTACTAAAATACAAAAGATTCAGCTAGAATGCCAACCTACCTTGATACGAACGCGTTTTACTTTTTTTTCTTCGAAGACCAAACGTACTCTGCAGGAATTAAAACATTCTTTGACGAGATGCAACAAGGACAGCAAAAAGGAGTGACGAGTGCGCTTACTTTGGACGAACTCTCCTACGTTGTACTCCTCAGGCTTATCGAAAAAAAGTACAACAAACACCCACTTGACGTTATCCGCAGCTCAAAACAGTCAATTCTGGAGTTCATTCCTCAAATACAAAAAATGTTTGACGTTATCTTTTCATTACATAACCTCCTCATCATGGATGCCACACTCTCTTCTGTGGGCTTAATCCCCTTCACCATGGAAGAGCACTGCCTTCTGCCTCGTGATGCTCTGCACGCAATAACTGCCAGAAATGCAGGCTGCCCAGACATCTTGTCCACAGATTCTGACTTCGACACGGTTCAAGGATTACACAGAATCGACCCTGCAAAGTTCGGCACTTCCGATGATTGAAGAAAACATTAAATAGGTTAAAGAAACGCACCAATACATGACAAAGAAAGCTTTAGTCTACCTTTGGACAGGCACAGGGGCAGGCAAGACAACCTCCGCCCTTGGCGCAGCACTCCGGCAATTGGGCCACGGGCACAGCGTAATCATTGTCCAATTCATGAAAGGCAGGAAGTACGTCGGCGAGTACAAAATCCAAAAAAAACTTGGCCCGAACTACAAAATCTACCAATTCGGCAGGCCTGAATGGGTTGACGTCCTGCACCCCAGCAAAAAAGACAAGGCACTTGCCCGCAAAGGACTGCAGTTTGCATACAAAGCAGCCGCACAAAAGCCAAACCTGCTCGTGCTTGACGAAGTCAACTACGCAGTCGCGATCGGACTATTGCCCGAAGAAGACGTATTTAAGTTTCTGGATGCCGTGCCTTCGTCAACAGTCGTGTACTTAACAGGAAGATTCGCCACACTCCGCCTGCTCGACCGCGCAGACTTTGCAAACGAAGTCGTCACACTCAAAATGCCTGCGAAGATAGTACCGAGAAAAGGAGTCGATTACTGAATTTTCGAGTTCTGAATTTTCGAATTCGCTTCGCTCACTCAGAAAATTCAGGGTGATGAGAAAACAAAAATCAGTCTACGTATTCTTTTCTTCAGAATAATAATCTTTCATCGCTTGGCAGCCGGCATATCGTCAAGAATACGTTCATTCTGCTGTGGCGGAACATCAAGCAATTCTTCCAATACAGACTGCGGCAACTGAGGGGCAGGCATGTTTTCAACAAGCTCATCAATCAGTAGACCATACTTTGGAGTTCCCCTCAACAGCAGGTACATGCCAACCAAGCCCCTGCCACAAGAGCGAACGCCATAATACGCCACTTTCAAGGGAAGCGTCGCAAGAGAAAGCGTTCCCAACGCTACGTAACCAACACATCCGCGCTGCACAGGTTTAAACTTTTTCAACACCTGCCCTGCATTCAAGCCACGAAGTTTCCCATAATCTTCAACAAAATCGCCAATTTCAAACGCGCTCAAGACACGATCGTACGTAATCTGCGCAGGATCGACACGAG
This sequence comes from Candidatus Woesearchaeota archaeon, assembly GCA_016203345.1. Taxonomy (GTDB): domain Archaea; phylum Nanobdellota; class Nanobdellia; order Woesearchaeales; family ARS49; genus JACQIC01. The sequence goes on from JACQMZ010000049.1 coordinate 4,930, forward strand.
AATCAAACGCCCCTGCACGTGCCTCCTCAATCACATTCATGACGCGCTGATGACCTGCCCGCTGCAGTTCCTCAATAAAATTGTTATCATCCATTCGCCACCGTCCAAACCCCTTTCTATATAAAGATTATGGTGTTGGGAATTAACGGAAGCATCACCTTTAAGAACAACACCACAATTCGGGCGCCACAGCTGCCTGATGGCAGTGGAGGAAGACACATGACAGATAGTACACCGGTGATGATAGAAATTATACCAGGCGCTGCGCAAGTAGGATTCAAATACGAGCTCACGACTTATGCAGGACGAACGCTAAGAGACATCCTTACTGAAGCAGTCAACAGCCAACCGCGAACCCGCGACCACACCACACTCCAAACAGTCGTACGCACTGAGTTCACTCCAACAGCAAAAGTCACCATTGGTGGTAGGAGAGCAGAACTTACCGACAAGATAGACGTGTACGCAGACAGGTTTACCACGGAAAAATCCCCAAAAACCCAACGAGAATACCGCCTGCTAAAAATCGGCATAGCCAAACCACAAGAAGGGGGGTATACACTTCAGGCATGACATTTTTCGGACAGTGCACGCGTGACGCGTACGCGCTTTTCAAAGACGCGCTGTACCTTGTCGACGGAACCAGACCACTTGCCAACTTCGACGGCGACCGCATCACGTGGACATCCAATGACGCCACTCTGTGCTGTCCCCTTCTCCCCCTGCCGGTGGAAAGCTTGTGGACAGTCTACGAAAGCACTCGCCGAAAAGATCTCGAAACCCACATACGAGCAATAATCGACGAAAACGCTGAAGAATCCTTTGGGCGAGTCCTCCGGAAAGAAACCACCTACGTCAAACTTTTGAGCATGGTGTTGTTTGACATCAGCACTTGTTTCCTCCCCAGCGATGCTGAAGACCGCACGCACGCGCGGGAAGGAGAAACATATACCAACACCTTGCTTCTGGACTATCTCGAATCAAAACTTATGCATTATAAAAATATAGATTCCACCTTGCAGACGCAAGAGACACCACCACTTGAAAATTTTGCTACCTTCTTTGCAAAGAACATCAGCAGAACGTTTAACGAAGCCGCGACCTTTTATGACGGACAACAAATGTCTTTCCTCTGTCCCGGAAAGGGCACAACAACTTTAAAGATAGGAACACAAACGTATTGTAAAGGTGGACCAATCAATGCAATCAATGATTTCTCTTTGGTCCGGCAGAGACTCGATCTCATATTCTCCGATTATTGGACAAAGGTTGCAACGCATCACGCCATCACGAGAGCGCTCGAAAACAAAAAATTTCTTGAAGCAGACAAACGCAAACTGAACATTTTGGCAGCCACTATCGACAAAAAAGACGTTGACTTCGGGACATGGGGCGTTCTGCTCGACGGTCCCAAGATCATCATGTACGTCAACGTCCCCAGGTACGCACTCCGTGACTGGCTTAATGCGAAAGAAGAATACTATGCTGCCTTTCCACCAGCAAAAGTTGCCATCCACATCTCACCCAATACACAACCCAGTCTCCCCTTCATCCTCGGAGACTATAGCAGCCCCTTCTGCTCAGGCAAAAATGCAGAAATATGCATGGGTCGAGCATGGTACAATGGTCTACCCATTCTCGACAAGCTACCAATACCAGAACGATGCGCGACATACCTGGCAGACGCAGCCAAAATCATCACGAGAGGTTACACTGTCAACGGTTACGGTGGACAAACACGAACCCTAAGCGTTTTCAAACAAGTACCAAAAGAATACCTGGAACGAGAAGGAATTCCCATCACAAACATTGAAGGAGGAACACATGAGCATGCTTGATGAAATCTTAGGAGCAGAATCACAACCAGAAGAAGAACAACCACTCCCCATACCAGGCACGGTACGCATCGGAGACGGAGCTCTCAACAAAGCACAACTTATTTGCGATCTCGTGCGAAAAGTACATGGCATCCCCATGGAATGGTACGGGTTCATGGTAAGCAAAAAAGACAACCCCGATACTGTTATCGACATCGTGATCGGACACCAGGAATCCAACGCAGCACACACACAAATGGACGGAGCAGCCATAAGTGAAGTCAGCCACCACGTGCAAACAACAATGCCAGACACCATAATCACAGGATGGATCCACAGCCACGCCGACTTTGCCACAGTCTTCTCAGGCACAGACCTGCACAACATGAAAACCGTCCTCAACTCAGTCTATCTCAACACACGCACGCCCACACACTCCCCCTTCAGACTTGTCGAAGGCGACATGACCATCACGCATGATCCAGACACGCGCGATGTCACGTTTGTCGGCTCCCTCGATACAGACATCGACGTTCAAGTGCGCGGCATACACGCAGAAGACTTCAACGCCATCACCCTTCGAGCATGGCAACCAGTGCTTGTCGGATGGTCTTCGTCCATCGTGGTCAATGAGAATGGAGACCATGCGGGCCACGTCAACTACAAAAAAGAACTCCCGCTGGGAAAAGACATCGAGTTTGGGGATTACGAAACAACTGTCGAAGTCATCGCAGGCATGACCCTTCCTCTAGACGCAAGAGCACTCGAAAATGAAGTTCGCAAGTTCATCAAAAAACCATTCCGTACGCACTTTATTAGACAGGGCAGGCATGGAAAATTGTTTGCACCCCTCTCATACATAGAAGGCATGTGCGAAGGTAGCGCATATGGCGATATTACCGCAAAAGATTTTCGCGGTGAAGAGTATGACGAAGCGGCTGTCGACGCTCCTGCCGTAGCGGTGCCTGCACCAGTCACAGGCAAAGGCTTTGTGTACGACGCTCTCCGCTTTACAGGACAATCTTTCAATCCAAGAGACCAAACACTCCTGCTCTGCCTGCTCAACACCATCACAGGACAGGAAACGGAGAAAAACAGGCCAGTCGAACACAGCATCTATGACATACTTCTCACGCCAGGGATTGATGCGGCAATCGAAAGCCGCATGGAGCAAGATCCTGCGTTCAAACACATGGCCGCCGCCTTCAAACACGGATACTACTTTCAAAAAATGGATGTGCTCACCGCATACCTCACTCAACAACTTGACGATGGAAGCAGACAGATATAACCGACAAGCCAGAATCGCCGGATGGAACCAAACCCGGCTCCACCAATGCACGCTCATCATCACTGGACACACGACGTTCTCAGATTATCTTACTCTCGGCGCAAGCGCACTCGGCATCGGCACCATCAGACTCATCGCCACCCCCCAAGACGCGCCCTCTCCAGAAGCGCCCTTCCTGCGCTTGTCTGCCAAGCCCACACGGCACGAACGCCTTGAAGAATTGGTCGCATCAGTAGGCGCATCGCGGTTTGAGTACGTGCGCGCCCACCTCCGAACACAAGCAGAACAATGGCTGTTCAGCGGAGCAACCGTCATTGTTGACAGCACTGGACGCCATGACAGCAGAGCACTCGTCCTCGACTACGCCATGAAAAACAACATCAGCATTGAACTCACCAGCTTTGCAGAAACGCGCGCCAGATCACTAGACAAACAAAGCTCACCATATATTCTTCACGACGAACCACCACACGGCGTTGACGCGGTCGCGTCTCTCGTCATTGCAGGCGCTGTCCTTGAAGAAATCAAAAAGTACAGCTTCACACCTACAACAGGCAGACAATCGCTTGCGTACCAAATGCAGTATCACGAACCGCAACCCCTACCCGACAGCAAAATCCTTGTTGTCGGCGCAGGAGCACTCGGCAATTTCGTCGTACCAGGCCTTGCCGCACTCGGATGCGCCCACGTTGACATTGTCGACAACGACATCATAGAAGAAACAAACCTCAACAGGCAAATTGCATACTTCGACTCAGTCGGAAAACACAAAGCAACAGTCCTTGCCGAGCGAAGCAGTGCGATGGCAATGCAAGGTGCACAGTACACTCCATTCACCATATTTTTCAATAACGACGCCAGCATCGACGGCTACACCCTCGTGCTCGACTGCGTCGACAACTTCGCCACACGCGCTTCACTCTCACGCGCGTGTATCCGTGCGCGTGTACCCCTCATCAGCGGAGGAACCAGCTACCGTGCAGGACAATGCGTCGCGTACGCACCAGGAAAAACAACCTGCACAAACCACGTCCTTGACCTCGACCGCGTCGCAGCCATCCGACGGGAAGAACACCAAGTCGCCGGATGCATCCGACAAGCAGACCCCTCAGTCATCATGAGCAACATGGTGGTGGCAGGCATGATGCTACATGACGTCAGACGCGTACTTCAGCCAGAGGTATGGGACAAGCCAATCAATGGCCAGACTCGCTACGACGCCGAAGGACCAGACCGGATCGGCACACTCGAACTCAACGAGACCTGCGGTGACTGACATGGATCTTCTTAGCGAATTAACAGAAGCGCCACTGGAAACACACACGACGCCAAAACCAGACGCGCTACCGTACATCGCATCAGCGATCACCAACACACCTCTCACCCTGCCTGACAAGACAACATACTCAACACTCAAGCAACAGGCAATAGAACGATTGCAAGCGAGAGTCGCTCTAAAGCACATACCTGTTCCCGAGCACGGAGCACACATCACAGCTCAGGAAACATACATTGTCCAACACCGACCACATGGATATCATGCGTGGCAAACTGCCACCACACTCGCGCCATACGCAGACCTCATCGCACACTACCTCCCACGCGCAGACTCACCCGACGAACTCAAAGCGCTGCAAGTCCTGATAGGCAGCCAAGCACACGAGACTCCGGTTCGATTACTCAACCTCAAACCAACTGACGCAGCCAACACCATTCTCCTCGACACACTCATCACTCAGATTGAACAACAGCGCACGGCTATTGCTGAAAAACAAGCCCTACACGAGGCAAGTGTGAACGCACACCTGCTTAAGCCTCTGGACGCGTACAGATGGGGAAAACTGCAGGAAGAATGGAATGCGACAAAGGAACGCATCCTTCGAGGAGACGCACCATTCGAAGTCGCATACGCCCTTGTTGACCGACTCGCGGATCGTCTACGACAAGAGTGTGACAACCTTCAATTCAAAACTGTCGTGCGCTTAGCTGCAGAACATCGAAGGAAAGCAAAGATACAATTGTTCCAATACTTCAACACCCCGGTTCCCAAAACACGCCAAGAACTGGAAAAGGCGCTTGACCAGATTCTGACAAGAGTCACCCAAACATCTGACCGACAACCGCAAGCCGGCGACGTGGTACGAGTCATTGGCAACACCCCCAAACACTCCATACCCATTGGCACCATTGCGTTTGTCAGAAACGCGAACCCCACACGCGTGATTGTTGAAGAATACGAACTCTCGCCCAGCGACGTACAACTTATTGTCGCCGCTCCCCGCTACCGCAAAGGAGAACATGCAGTCATCTACCAGGCACTCGGCAATCAATTACTACGCCCTGGAAATGATTATGTCTACGGTGGCCACGTTAGCACTGTCCCTTTGAACAGTAGATGCAAGATTTCAGACATCCGTGATAACCGAAGCTTGGTTACAGTTGTTAATGATGGAAGCTGGACCGTGCATCCACGCGAACTCCAACCGCCTGCTTGGGAACAGTTTGCGCTTTCCCTTGCACGCCATACACTACCGGCGGTAGAACAAGACACCTCCCAACTCTCTGTCCTGGATGAATTACTCGCAACGGAGCAAGTACCACGCTTTGACATCAAGAAAGCATGGCGACGCAACCTTCGCCAGCTGACAGGACAATACGCAAAACAAGCAGCTGACGTAGCTGACAATGAACTGCGCCAAAACCGTAATGTTCCGTCAATACAAGACCTCACGGTACACGCAAGAAAATCGATCACTGCCACAACCGAGCGCTTGCACGAAGAGAGTCGGAACATAAGTCTGGAACTCTCACGCGCATCCACACTGCTTGAGAATGCACACGAATACAAGAATATGCTCGATGAACTTATCAGGAAGCTATAACATTTATATATCTACATTTCTCCACGCACCGCATGAAGTACCTCTGGATCATGATTCTTCTCACGCTGCCAGTGTTTGCGGCGACCTGTAGTGATAGTGACGACGGGCCCATCGACCCTGCATATCCGAAGGACTACATCAACAAGCCAGGCAACGCGACATTTGGCAAAAACTCATTCTCTGACTATTGCATGAAAGAAAAGGGCTCAATCAAACAATCCGACGGGCCCTGGATCAAAGAATATATGTGCCTCAACACCCTCGCCATCGGCAAAGACTACAAATGTTCGGACTACGGCTATGAAAAGTGCATCACGACAAACGGGCTCGCCGCATGCGTCAGCGCAGGACAGAAAACAATAAGTGCACTATCACCCAAGAATGTCACAAACACCACAACAGCGCCAAAGCCAAAAGTCAAACTCGCGCCACAATGCGGCGACAAAATAGTGCAAAAAGACAGAGGCGAGAATTGCGACCCACCTGGACGATTATGCATTGATGCAGACGGCGATGCAGGACTGTGCGAGAAAACCTGCACGTGCAAGGCATACAAGAAAAGTGAGTCAGTACCTGACAAGCCAGAACAAATCAAGCCCGCGAGCCCTGCAGAGAAACCTGTTGAACCAGTTCAAACCCAGACGACGGCACCAGTAGAAGCTGCTCCAACAGCGCCGCCTGCCAGCGAAACCCAAAAGCCAGCAGAGACACTCCCTGAAGGAGCGAGCCTGTTTGCGCGCATATGGCACTGGCTCTCCACCACATTTTCATAAGAATTTTCTGAGTTCGCTCTGCTCACTCAAGAAAATTCACAAAGAGGTGATTCAATGGCAAAAACTACGGTAAGAGAACCAACGGGAGACTTACATTACAAACTCCACTGGAAGGCGTGGGCGGCAACAATTGGACTGATTGGCGGAATTGACATGTTCCTCCACGTGCTCATCCCGACATTCGGGTTTGAACTCCTATGGTGGAACAACATCATGTACCAACTCATCAGCACATTCTTCCCCTTGTCCATGACCATCGGCGGAGCATTCCTCGCACTCGGAATGGGCGCACTCTGCGGCGCAGTGTGCGGGTGGCTGTTTGCGACAGTACACAATAAAATGCTGGAGTGGTTCAATTGATAAGTTTCAGACTGCACAAAGCTCTTAAACTTGAAGATTTTGTTGGTGTACTTGGCAAATTTGAAGAAAGACTGTGCAGCACTGAACTGCAACGACAGTGGCGAGTCACGCCAGAAGAATTCGTCAAGACATGCCACTGATCACGCGCTTCAACCTCATCATATCAGCTTCAAATTTTTTTCTCATAGCTGGAAACCTCATCGCAGCAGAAGGATGAACCGTTAAAATAACATTCTTATTCTTCAGGAGCGGGTGGTGGTGAAGAGCGCGCAGGGCAACATTACCCAGTAAAACAACAGTGCGTGGAGCGACCAGCAGTAATTGTCGTTCGAGATATGGAAAACAAGCAGAGATTTCATCAGCACGCGGCACCCTATTCTTTGGAGGAAAATGCTTAACGACAGATGTCATGAAAACATCCTTGCGGGACAATCCAAGCTTCTGAAGCGTCGTGACAAGAAACTTCCCAGACCTGCCCACAAACGGCCTGCCTGACTTGTCTTCTTCAGCACCAGGTGCTTGCCCAACAACCATTATTCTTGCACGCGCCGGACCCTCGCCGGGAACACCGCATTGTGCAGACTTATACAAGCGACACTTAGTGCAAGAACGAACCTCTGCCTCAACACGTGCAAGAGAATCTGACATACTATTCTTCTTCGAACTTCTCCTTCTCCTCTTCCTTCATCAAGACTTCATCCTCATCCTGATGGTGCTGGTCGTCCTTTTCCCGCACTTCCTCCAACAGCTTCGCCACAGCCTTGCCATGCTGGCGCTTGTGATCCTGAGGAGTGTGCTCTTTCTTTTTCGGCATGTGTGGAGACGAAGAATACATCTATTTAAGCTTTTACTAGAAATCCACCTTAACTTGAACAGTAGCAGTTCCTTCTGTGTTCTGCTCACCATGCGACCATTGCTCATGTCGTCCAGAAACTGAGGCATCCACGCCAACACTGTCGGTAATCGGCAGGCGTCCACCTGCGCGCACTTCAACAAAATCAGGAGTAAACGGGCCATGACGGCCGACGCCGTACCGTGCGTCAAGATCAAATGCCTTGCCTGCAAGACCAACGCGAGCAACGTACGCTTCTGGCTGCACGCGCCCAGCAACACGAATCCTTCCTAAACCTGTGTCAACAAGCACGCCTGCCTCGACATCACCCAA
>JACQMZ010000051.1 GCA_016203345.1 Candidatus Woesearchaeota archaeon
GCAGAACTGTATAAATTAAACAAAGAAAATCCATTAGTGAAAAAACTCCTTGAGATCGATATGCTTGTTTCAAAACAATTGATCACTATGGAAGCAGAAAAACAACAGATAGTGGCATAAAAACGTGTGAAAAGGTAGGGGTTCTTACTGCTCTTAAAGTGTTTCGACGAACTCTATGTGTTTCTCAATGGTCTTATTTTCGTCATGAACAACTGAACCTCTGACTTTCTTTCCAGACAAAACATGCGGCAGCCAATACTTGTCATTATCCCACATACGATCATACGGAATATTGCCAAAAGGGAACCATTCAGCAGTAATCTCGGGTGTTTCTCTGGGCTCACCTTCCCAACGGGTTACAAGATAAACATGAACAACCTGGTTCCACTCAGGTGTTGCAGGGAAATGATAAGACATTTCAGCAACTTTTCGATAGTCAGTTGCAAGGACACCTGCCTCTTCATTCAGTTCGCGTAACGCTGCCTGTTCAACAGTCTCGCCAACTTCCTGCATACCACCAAAACCATTATACTTGTCTTTACCAAGCTTTCTCTTCTTTATGCCGAGACAAATCTTGTCGTCATTAACCAACAAACATAATGTTGCAGTTCGCATTGAAAGATAAGAAGACACAGGTCTTTTAAAATGTTCACATTTTGCAAGTGTGATTCTCAGGCTCTTCCCAATTAGTATCTGAATAGTTCATTAATGGTTTAAATCCGGCACTAGAACACCCACGTGTTGCAGAAATTAAGCGCCGCCGCCCGGATTTGAACCGGGGTATCCCTTGCGAGAAACGGGATCGTTGCGCTGGTTAGCAATCATACGCCGCTGAAAGAAGACTTCCAACGTCCGCGCAGTACCAGGCTGTGCCACGGCGGCATAGTCATTTTAACCTGCAGATCTTATTTAAATGTTTTGGGTTGTGCGGTAGATTCGATTTTGGGTTAGTGATTTTCTTGATATAGCCGCCGCCCCCGGCGGCACGACGGCCGTGGCGCGAACTTTAGTTCAGCGCCACGGCCTGCGCGACACTCCGTAGGAGCCAACCCTCGTCGCGCCGTGCGCCAGGGCGGCGGCCTAACGAGTAAGGGTATACGCTGCTTTTTGCAACAGAATGGTACACCTTAACCGTAGTTCCCTCTTACACATTATTTGATTTCCGACTTTTTGCAGAGTGAGGGCGAATAGTCCGAACTCGCAAAAAGTCAAACAAGAGCAGCCAAAACCACTTTCGGAACTACTAAATATGTTTTATGTGAACAAATCTTTAAATAGACGACTCGTTTGATGACAAAACATGGAAAACCACAACTTAATCGCATTCTTTGTCGTCATGGTATTAGCAGTCGTCAGCATGGCCATCGTGACCAGCCTGCCAGAACAGGCAGAAGGCGCGCGCGTTTACGCAGTCCATCCCCTGTCAGCACAGGCAGGAGCGCACGCACGCGGGCTCGTGGCAGTCAGGCATGAATTCAACACAGGAAAATTCTCGGCAGTCATACCTGACAGCCGCGTGGCTGAATTGTCAGAACTCGCCATCCTCGAGCTAGTGCCGCTCTATCATATTTCTGGCAAAGCGCTTGGTAAGCAACCTGCCTCGCGCACGTGCACGCCAAGCGCACAACGTCCATGGGGAATTGCGCGCGTGAATGGCGGCTCAGGCGGCGCAGGAGTAACTGTAGCAGTACTTGATACTGGCGTGAAAACAAATCATATGGACTTAAAGAACAGAATTGCAGACTGCAAAGACTTCACCAAAGGTATTTCTGTGCGCAATGGGTGTTCTGATGGCGCAGGCCATGGCACACACGTCGCAGGCACCGTCGCAGCAGACGGCGGCAGTGACGGCAAAGGCATCATCGGCGTCGCACCACTAGCAAACGTCCTTGCATACAAAGTCTGCGGCAACGACGGAAGCTGCTGGTCAGACGACATCGCCGCAGCAGTCGAATACGCGGCCAACAAAGGCGCGCACATCGTGTCCATGAGCCTCGGCGGCGATGCACCCATGTCCTTGCTGGCAGACGCCATAAATTACGCAGAATCACGCGGAGTCCTTGTCGTGGCTGCAGCAGGAAACGACGGACCATCTGATGGAACCATTGACTATCCTGGCGCGTATGCACATGTTGTGGCCGCAGCAGCCTCAGATTCAACCGATGCCATCGCAAGCTTCTCTTCCAGAGGCATTAACTACGACACCACACCCTTGGTCGTGGAAGACAGGGATGTTGAATTTGCCGCACCTGGCGTCAGCGTGGAAAGCACATGGAACGACGGATGCTACCGCACCATCAGCGGCACCAGCATGGCCACACCACACGTTTCTGGACTTGCAGCAGCGCTCTGGCAGGGTTCAAACAGCGCAACACGAACATTCCTCCAGCAGAAAGCACTCGCAGGACCTGACTTGGGCAGGCCTGGCGACGACCCAGACGCAGGGTTTGGAATGCCGACAGTGTAACGACATTATGGCACTCCTTATACTTTCTGCAGTCGCAACAGCCGCACTCGCAACACAACTTATCAAAATAGCACTCGATCTCACCTATTATGACCGCGAATTCTCCCTGCACGAAATATTCACCACTGGCGGCATGCCCAGCTCACACGCAGCAGCAGTCTCGTCACTTGCCACCATCATCTATCTCATCGAAGGGGTGTCTACTGGATTTGTCATATCAATCGTTCTCGCAGGAATAGTCCTCCGAGATGCTGTTGGCGTCAGGTATACGGTCGGGAAAGAGGGCCAAACCATCAATGCGATCATCAAACAACTCAAGCTCAAAATTCCCCATCAGAAGTTTGACAAAGGACACCGGCCGACCGAAGTTCTCGCAGGCATAGTACTCGGCGTATTTATTGCCCTCTTAGTCAACGGACTGTTCTAAGTTCTTCGCACAAACGCATCAGCCAACGTGGGCCGCGACAGCTTCGCGTCAGTCACGTTGTAATCCTTCCCGTAAATCAACAACACGTTCGACGTTGCCCGCGTCTGGTCAGCAGTCAGGCCAGCAACCAGCAGAGCGACATTTCCATTATCGTGCGAAAATAGCTTCAGCATCCCAGGAGCATCGAGAAACGGCGTTGTGCACGGCGCAGGATTGCCTAACAACTGGGCCGCAACAGCGTTTGCGCACGGACCCCCAACAACAATAGAATTATACTTTGAAATGTCAGCCACTTCACCTGCGAGTGTGCTTAAAGGCTGTGTAATCGGATGAATGCGCTCAGTAAGCTCCTTATCTGTCGTCATCTCCGTAAAAGGACTCTCCGTAACGTACACTTCTGCCCCAACCTGCTCAAAAGGATACGCAACAGTGACTGTTTCGGCATCAGTATCGCCCGACGGGTCAAAACGCTCAACCCACAACCCATACAGCGTTAGCGCCACATCCAACTGAGTGTTATGACTCAATGTCAGCGGACCAAACATTCCTCCCTCCGGAGTGCGAATACCATTCTTAGGCACTCCAATGACGTCACCAGCACGCGCTTCCAACTCTATCGAGAGATTCTCGATCTGGTCAGCCTCATCAAAATCCGACAAGATCGTGAGAATAGTGAGATTATTTGAGTTGTTTGCCACAAACGCCTTAGGTCCCTGACCGCCACTCTGGTTTGTATTATTCCTCCCGAGCGCAAGCATGCCATCACCCATGAGGCCAATGTATGCACACTCACCAGCAACATCGCCATTACCGCTAAAGTCAATCGACAAGTTGTGCGGGCTCAAAGGATCAACGAAAGCAGTATACTGCACGCCTGCCGCCACAATAACCGCTTCACGCGTCGCATTATCAAACACCACCTCGCGCTTGCCAGTCCCCAAATCCACAAACGTCAAACGATGATTCGTCGTGTCTGCCTTGTCATACCGCAACACATGACTGTTACACGTATTGTCCTGCGCAGGACCGTCACAATTTGACAGCACAAAAAAATCGTTTTGCGTCACCTGGTACGTCGAGCTGTTCGCAGACTCGCAAAACCACAAGTCATCATCCTTGTCGCCAAACTTCAGCCGGCTCCCTGTGCCGTCTGTCGTCATAAAAGGGACATCGTAAAAAATCCCTTCCTGATTCGTGAACTGCAAGTTATAACTATGATCGCCATTCGGATCAAGGACCACGTACGACTGCCCAGGATCAGACAAGCCAAGATACACCATATCCCATGCCGGAGTCAAAAAACCCTCCTTCAGCGCATGCCTTGAACGCACTGTTTGTCCGGCGCTCACGGAAAGTCCGCCAGTATAAATCTCTGCGAACAAAGTGTAGTTCAGCTTCTTCAGAGCAAACGTGTTATTTCCTGCACGCTTCTGGCCTTGAATCGACGCAGAACTAAAC
>JACQMZ010000052.1 GCA_016203345.1 Candidatus Woesearchaeota archaeon
TACCAAAGTGCATTACTAATGGAAATTTTGTGCACTTTGGTAGTATAGCAAATCTCACAAAATCCTCCATTATTAATGAGATTTGCTTTAAGACCCAAAATGTGAATTTCCCTGAGTGAGCGCCCAGAGCGCGAACTCGGGAAATTCTACTTGACAAATTCCTTGACCGTATCCGCAACCTTTTGCAGGTTTTCATTTGTTACAGTCAGCGCGTATCCTTGGAGAATGGTTTTCACGTCTTTGGGGTCAACAGGCAGTAAATCTGCCAGTTTGCACACGTGGATGTCTTTTAGGCGTGGAACTTCGAGCGAGTTCAGCTTCTTGATTAAGTCGTCTGTTTTCTTTTTGTCCAGTGGAGAAAATTGTTCCAGATACTCATATGTTTTTTGGGCGCGGAAGGACAATTCACCATCGCGCTCTTTGGCTTCTTCCAACAGTTTTTTCACGTGTGCGAAAGGCACTGGTGCTTCACTGACTACTTTTGTTTTCATGCAATCCTCTTCAAGTGTATCGGATGAACAATAAGCAATTTTTCCTTGTTGCCGTCCATGATCGTGACTTCATAACACCTGCCGCGCTGGGCCACGACATGTCCCATCCTGCCATTATGCCTGATGTGGTGCATTCCTTTCTGGTATGCAGATTCTGCACTGAGTGACACCCGATCGCCTGTTTTGTATTGTGCCAGGAATCGCGTCAAGGAAATCTTTCCCTGAGTACGGTGATGCTTGCGCAATGACTGCCGCGAACCGCGCCTGTATCCACCTTTGCGTTTTCCCATAGAACACCTGTGTGCGGGTACAACGGCGGTAGTTTTTAAACCTTTCTTCACATAACAGTTTTCTCGTGTGAACGAGCGATAGCGAGTGAACTCGAGAAAACTGGAGTATCGATAAATTTAAATACTCACCATCTAACCATTGGCGAAGAGAGACACACGAGGTACACGCTCTATGGGATTTTTCTCATCGCTCAAGGAAAAAATAACTGGCCCACAATATGAAGACATTGAAAGTGAGGGTTCTTACCTTGAGCTTGATTCTGATCTGACAGACACGTCCAAATCAAAAGTCGTGGTGCGGCCGTTCATACTTCAAGACTTTGAAGATATTAAGCCAATTCTTGACTCCTTGCGCGAAGGATACACGATTGCGCTGGTCAACATCAAGCCGCTCAAAGAAAAGGACCTTGTTGAATTGAAGCGCGCGGTGAGCAAGCTGAAGAAGACAACAGACGCTATTGAAGGCGAGATTGCCGGCTTTGGCGAAGACTACATCGTGGCAACCCCCGCATTTGCAAGCATACATCGCAGCAGACAAACGCAAGAACTCAGGGCAGAAGAAGAATTGAAAGAGCAATAAAACTTTTTTGGCAATCTATAAATACACAAACAGTACGCTATTCTGCATGAAGAATGTTTTTCTGGTGATTGCGTTCATCTTGCTGGTGGCGTGCACGCAAGAACCCTCATCGCCAGCAACTCCTGCGCCAGATCCTGTTCCTGCAGAACCAGTTGCACAAGCACCACAAAAACTGACACTCTTCTCCAGCAGGGCGCCAGCGTACACTGTTGATTACGCCATGAAAGTCAGTGGTCCGCAGGAAGCAACTGGCATCCTGCACGTTGCCGCGCAGGAATTTGCCGGCACACGATACGCACGCATCGCAACAACCACTACGCTAACAGTCAATGAACGAACGCTTCAAACAGGCGTGTACTTCATTGATGACAAAGGATACACGTGCATCAAAGACAAGAAATGGGCGTGCACAGAACTTGCGCCAGAACAGATTGAGACTGCACACTCCGCGCCAGGTTCACAACAGGCAGTTGAACAATCGCCGGAATTGTACAACGCGCAACAGACAGCAGACAGAACAATCGCAGGAGAACAAGCACATTGTTTCGAAACAAGCTTTGAACCCGCGCCTGGCACCACCCTTCAAACAGAGTACTGCTACACTGCTGACGGCATCCCCCTCTACATCAAAACAACAAGCGGCGAAGTCACGTCAGAAGTTACTGCAACAAATGTGAAAAGAATTGTGGAAGAGAAAGAGTTTGAAATTCCCGCGCTGACGTGAGGAAAACTTTTTATACACTCCTATTACTTATTGAGTCATGTCGGCAGAAGTAAAGGCGGAGGAAGGTGTTTTGCGCGGTCAGGACTGTCCGTTTTGCCACAAGAAAACCCTTACCCTCGCCGAAAAAGAAATGGAAATTCCGCACTTCGGCCGCGTGTTTCTGTTCAGCATGACGTGTGACTCGTGCAAGTACCGCAAGGCAGACCTGGAAGCAGCTGAACCGCACGAGCCGGCTCGCTGGACGCTGGACGTGACAAGCAAGGAAGACTTGAATGCTCGCGTTATCAAGTCAGCAGAGGCGCTGGTCAAAGTTCCGCATGTCGGCTCCATCGAACCAGGTCCTGACGCTGAGGGTTACGTCACAAACGTGGAGGGCATCATCACCCGGTTCAAGCAGCAAATAGAGGTATTGAAAGAAACAGAAGAAGATGATGACGCCAAGAAGAAGGCAAAAAATATGCTGAAAAAACTTCAGAAAGTCTTGTGGGGCGACGAGCCTATAAAAATCATTGTTGAAGACAAAACAGGAAACTCTGCGATCATTTCTGAAAAGGCGCAGAAGCAAAAATTATAGGAATCATGTTCTGAGTTCGCAACTTTCCTCGTTGCACGCACCTGCGCCCCAGTCGCCATAAAAGCCGCTCTGGCTCACGGCAAACGCGACTGCCGATAAATCTCCCTTTCACGTGTCCCTCCCTAAGGCAAGCATTCTTTCAATGCCCTTGAGTGCCTTTCGTCGAATGTCTTCTGGCACGATTATCTCGTGCGTGCCCTGTTCCAATGCTCGGCGTACTTTGCCGATCGTGATGGACTTCATGTATGGGCACACGCAGCTTTCGTCACAGCTCTTATGGTTGTATATCGGATGAAATGTCTTGTCTGGAAACATGCGTTGGAGCATGTCCACTAAACCCTTCTCCGTGCCAATGATGAACTCGTTTGCTGACGATGTGCGGGCATATTCCACCATGCCACTCGTGCTCAGTACTGCATCTGCAAGTTCAGTCACGTCAGGGTTGCATTCCGGGTGCACGACAATCTCGGCACGAGGATGCTCTGAAATGGCGCGATCAATGAGGTCTCGTGTCAGTGCGCTTCTGCCTTTACGTCAGCAGGCGAATTAATGTATAGAGAGCTTTGAATAACCCTTTGTTTTGGTGCGGATTCAAAGCGGTTCTATTGAGAACTTTGACAAAATTCATAGTTATTCAAAGTTCTCTATAGTACGAGTGGCGCGCCAGGATGTTTTGCCTTCCACGCGCGCACGCCTTCTGCTGTTATGGTCTCTGCGAGCCCGCAGCCTGCGTCCAGGCTTGGCAGCAATACTTTCTTTTCTGGATTGAGAATTTTGGCAGTTTCTGCCATGAAATGCACGCCGCAGAACACGATCAATGGCTTGTCGGCTTTTGTTGCTTCCCTGCTCAAGCCATATGAATCGCCGACCAGGTCTGCCACGCGGTGAATTTCCGGCCGCTGATACGTGTGGCACAAAATCAGGGCGTTCTTTTCTCTCTTCAGTTGCTGTACAGCCGATATATTCTCTTCCGCAGGACGCGTATCATACATGCACGTGTCTCGAAAGATAAGGTCTGCCAGTGCCATGGGTTTTAGAATAAGCAATGCATATGTGAGTATTGCGTATGTATATCCCTAAAAATGCACATAATGTAAATTTCTAAACTATTGCATTTCATCATAAACTTTTGCTGTGAGCCGCAGGCGAACTGCAAAAGTTTACGAGTCGCAAGGTTTTTATTGCCGCCACAAAACACTCATGGCATGGTCAAGATAGGCATCATCGGGGGCAGTGGCTTGTCAAAACTCGACGTTCTCAAAAATCCAGTGCAGAAAAAACTGCACACTCCTTACGGCGCGCCGTCTGACGTTCCTGTTTGTGGTGCAATCAACAATGTTGAAGTTGTCGTGATTCCCAGGCACGGTCTCCACCACAACATTGATCCAACCGCAGTGAATTACCGTGCCAACATTTGGGCATTGAAAGAGTTGGGTGTCACGCACGTCCTCGCTCCCACAGCAGTCGGATCGTTGCGGGAGGAGTACAGGCCAGGAGATCTTGTGTTTCCAGACCAGTTCATTGACCGGACAACCAAAAGAGCGCAATCGTTCTATGACGGACACGTCGTGTGCCACATCGGCATGGCAGAGCCATTTTGCTCGCCTCTCAGGAAAATCCTGCAACTCTCGGCGACGAAGCTTCAACTGTCGCACGTCGAGCGCGGAACAGTCGTTACGATTGAAGGGCCGCGGTTTTCGACCAGAGCGGAAAGCCATGTGTTCCGCCAGTGTGGCGCAGACATCATCAACATGACAACTGTCCCGGAAGTCGTGCTGGCGCGCGAGGCTGGTTTGTGTTATGCCGCTATCGCCATGGTGACTGACTATGATTGTTGGCGGGAGTCTGAAGCACCAGTCACGGCAGACATGGTGCTAGCCACGATGAAAAAAAATGCAGACAACGTGGTGAGACTTCTTCAAGACGCATTGCCAGGCATCCAAGACCAGCCCTGCGCGTGCAAAGATGCCATAAAGAGCGCACTGCTATAATTACAGTCCTTTCTGCATCAACACTTCGTTTCCAACGCATACTGCCGCAACAATACCTGCTATGACTGCACATTCAGATAGCGGATTCGTATATGCTTCTACTTTCTCCGAGGAATTCAGTTCAGCCAGTTTTTGCCTTCCCCAATAATGCCGCAAAGGCCGATCAAGTTCTGCTGGAACGCTGTGCATAGGCAATAATGATTCCAAATCTTCTTGCGCAGAGGATGCTGCCTGATTCAGCGTCACGAAACCTTGCTGGATATCCTGATGGCATTCCTTGCGTGCACCATCACGAGCACTCGCATTCATGTTTGAAACAAATGCGTGCAAATCATGCGGGGTATACCCAAGTACTTGTGCAAAAATCACTTCGGACGGTTTTGTGCGCACAGACTGCACAATGTCGTTGACTGCAGTTTGTACCCGGTGCACTGCTTCGTCGCTTCTGTCGGCATGCGTGTTTTGATAATACCCGGCAGGTAGTACGCCAATAGTTGCGGCGCCTAATTTCAAAAAGTTTCTGCGGGACATTCCTTGCTGTGCATCTCTGATGACGTCCATTTTTTCTAATGCTTCCTCGTAACCCAATAATGTGATGGCAAGTGGACCATACACTGCACCTGTGATGGCGAGTTTGCCCCAGAAATTTGGGCTCCTGCACACGACGTCAATATTGTCCGACGCGTTCATGGCTGGTTCGGATCGCACGCTTGACATCTTCTCGCGCAGCGCAGACGAATCGTCCTGCCATGCTCTGACAACATCCTGATGAGGCAATTCTTCAGGGACAGTCCAATAATGTTGCACGTGCGTTGTCTTCCCCGCGCGAATGACTCTTGTGTAATGATAATGCTGATGATAAACGTCGTACAAGGTGTTCGTGGCACTTGCCATGTGCTCGATGGCCGTTACCATCCAAGTCCCGCCACGTACCTATGCAGCCGTTCGCCACCAAACAAACGCTTCATCTCTTCCGGATCATCCTCGTGCATTTCAGGATCAAGAAAGCCCGTCCGAATGAGGTGAGCGTCGAGGTCGTAATCAAGCAGCTGTCTCATCAGCATGAAAAAATGATCAGTCAACAAGTCATCTACCGAAGACTTTACTCCGCACTTCCTCCCTGCGTCAGCAAGCCTTTGCACGCAATCACTCCGGTGAAATCCACCAACTACAATTTCCTGAAGATTTGGAATAGATGACAACAAGGATTCTCCGTCACAATACTGTGGTACGAGCATCGCGTCATGATACGACACTTGAGACGACAAAACAACATCTCCTGAATGAATCGTAAATATGTCTGAAAGCGCCTCGACGTCGGGCTTCAAGACGTCATTCTTGCGCCCAAAAAGCACCCAATATACCTGCCCAGCCGTACGATACTCATCTATCAGGATACATCATGAACAGAGAGGTCATGGCAGTTTCAAAGGGGGCTAACATAAATAGTTGTGGCATGCGCTTATGGAACTTTATCCAGTTACTGCCACCAGATTCCTCACATGAATTGTCGCCCATGATTCTGCAGGCAAACGCTTACTCACATCCAACAGCTCCAAACCTAAAATATTTCCGTGAGAATCCAAATCTAGAATGGTGAAATCGTCTATTTTCTTATTCTTTGCAAAAGTACCTTTCCTAAACTCTATGTACATCGCATCCGCTTCCTTATCGTAGGTTATTTCCATTCTACACCCAACATATAGTTACCACTTTTATATGTGTTTCTGTTTGTGCGCATATCACTTCAATTGTTCCTCTGGCAAGCTTCTTCGTGTAATTATACTTGCCAAACCTTTTGATAATCATGTCTGGAAAATGGACTGCATCGAACACTTCTTGCTCGAGAATTTTACGTCTTCTAATTCGGTCCATCGCATGCTCAGTAAAAACTATTTTCACATCATAATATGTGGCGAATCGTTTTAAGTGGCTTTATTGCAGAAAGCCGAAAGTTTTGTGACATTTTCCAGAAAGTTTGCGGGTTTCCAACACAAAACTATTTAAAGAAAACCGCAGCGACACACCTTTGATTCTCATGACCGCAACAGATCTCAACGAAGCGCCTCAAGCGGCAAATTACAAAACAGCGACAGCCGTCCCCTTTTCAGATCCTATGGCGTCAGCGGTGTATGAAGAGTGGCAACAGCACGTAAGAGAGTGTTG
Source organism: Candidatus Woesearchaeota archaeon (assembly GCA_016203345.1). Classification (GTDB taxonomy): domain Archaea; phylum Nanobdellota; class Nanobdellia; order Woesearchaeales; family ARS49; genus JACQIC01. The sequence goes on from JACQMZ010000052.1 coordinate 6,817, forward strand.
TGCTGACAGTGATGATGAATATGACCAGGCGCACAGCAATAGGGCTCGCGCGAGGGCACTCTTTCTCGATAATGAAGTCACACTCCTGTGGATGTACAGGGACGAATTTTTACAACGGAATCAAGGAACCCCCAACTTTGTTTTAGCAGGCTTGTGGCACCACCGCACTAATAAGGGACTTTACGTTCGCGCGCAAAAATATGGCATAGCGCTGGCGAGTTATTGCATTGGCAATTCTGACTCGGGAAGCCCTGCTATGAAGTGGAGCTATGCGTGGAGGCCTGACTGTGAGGACAGGGGATTTTTCGAATTCTACGAACATGTACCTTTAAGGTGTCTTGATGGCATTGGTGAGATTGCGCGAAAGTTCACCGACGCGCTTGACGGCTACACGAAGATTGCTGGTGCGCGACGGTGAACACGACGACTACGGCACATACCATGCAGAACTAAACGTCACGGGCAAAGGATTCAAACTGTACACGTTTACGTTCGGGTGAATGCACAACAATTGCTTTATATATCAACCTCATCTTACCTTCTGCATGGCTTACCAACAAAGGTGTATCGCGTGCAAAAAGAATTTTGTCCTTATTACGTTCTACACGCAGCGGCCTGTGTGCGTGTCGTGCGACATGAAAGACATCAGTGACCCGATTGAAAGCCCGAAGTGGAAAAAGTTTTTCAACATTGATCCTGCCTTGTACGAAAAAAGCTCGTTTCTCAGAAGCATCAAACGCAACTATTTGCGCCAAGGCGCGCTCACGCAAAAACAGAAAGACACCTTCCTTAAAGTGGTCAAAGAGGGCGCGCAGCCGCGAAAAAAGGAAAACATGAAAGAGTGAACGGCAACCTTTCAAGAAGTCAACATAAGTTTTAAATATGTCCTTCATGCGTTATATCTTATGATGGAAGAAATAGACTTTTCAGCGTATGTGGGAGAATGGGTAATAACTTGCGGTAACAAAGTCATAGCTCATGCTAAAGATCTTTCTGTAATTCGGGAGGATATCAAAAAGTGCAGAACAACTCCAACAATAACGCGTGTACCACAAGAAGAGATTCTCATTTTTTAAAATGTCAATACTTCTCAGATGCGTGCACATCAAACGTCCCGATAAAACGTTGTGGAGAGCACCGATCATCCCACTCTTTGTACATGACAAAGACGGAAAGCAACTGATCATAAACGCACTCATTGATTCGGGAGCTGATAACACCGTTATACCAAAAACACTGGCAGAACTCTTAGGCCTGAAAGAAGACGAGGAACTTGAAACGGGCGGGATTGGCGGGAAAGTTAAGGTAAAAAAATCAAGAATGTCAATTACTTTTAATGGAGTCAGAGAAAGATATAGAGAGCTTTGAATAACCCGTTATA